>JAYTRP010000545.1:0-29402 GCA_043746145.1 Hyphomicrobiales bacterium
CGCCTCTCGGGCGTGCCGGTGAGCGCGGTCATGATCTCCGTCTATGCGATAACCGGACTTGTCTCCGGCATCGCGGGCGTCGTGCACGCCGGCCAATTCAATTTCGGCAGCGCCAACGACGGAACTGGCTACGAATTGACCGCAATCGCGGCTGTGGTGATTGGCGGCACCAGCCTATTTGGCGGGTCGGGCTCGCTGGTCGGCACCGTCGCTGGCGCCGTCATGCTGGGCGCACTCGCTAATATTCTGCAGCTCAACAACATCAATGCAGCTCTGCAATTGCTCGCGACTGGCGCCATCATCGTGCTGGCCGCGGTTCTACAATCCCTCGTCCGCCGCCGCGAGGGAGTGGGTCGTTAATCGGCGACACAACAATGAGCTCAACGTCTCAAATGGAGCTCTGAAATCGGGAGAGAATCGATGTCACTTATAGTGAGGAGAAGCGTCGTCGCGGCCGCAGGCGCCGCAGCCGTCGCGTTTGCAATAGGGTCGGCTTCGGCTGCGCCCTTGGTGAAGGAATGCTCCAAGACGGACAAGTTCGTCATCGGATTCAGTCAGGCGAACAATGCCGAGCCGTATCGGCAACACGTCAACGATGAGTTGACCGCCGCTGTGGCTAAGGCGCCGCAATTTTCGTTGCAGATCGCGGACGGGGCGGGGAACGTCAACACCCAGACGTCGCAAATGGACAATTTCATAACCCAGAAGGTCGATCTGATCCTGATCTCGCCGTTCGAGGCCTCGCCGCTGACTCCGGTAGTCGCTCGCGCGATGAAGGCTGGAATTCCCGTGATCGAGCTCGATCGTAAGACAGTTGGCGACCCTGGCAAGGACTACACCGCCTTTATCGGCGGCGATAACTACAAGATCGCCGAGGAAGCCGGCAAATATGTCGCAACCAAGCTGTTGCCGAATGGCGGCGAAGTCGCGGTTCTCGAGGGCCTGCCGAGCTCCACACCCGCGGTTGAGCGTCTCGATGGATTCAAGGCCGGCGTGAAGGGGAACGCGAAAATCCAGGTGGTTGCGGAACAGGCGGCCGACTGGCTTCCCGACAAAGCACAAACGGCGTTCTCGGCAATGCTTCAGGCACATCCAAACATCGTGGCGGTCTACGCGAGCAACGACATGATGGCTGCGGGCGCGCGGCTTGCCGCTAAGGGCGCCGGCAAAAAGGACGGCGACATTAAAATCCTGGGAACCGATGGTCTGCCTGGGCCGGCAGGCGGAATCCGCGCCGTGGCGGAAGGCGAGTGGGCCGCGACGTTCACCTATCCCACGGGGGCCAACGAGGCGATCGACATGGCGAAGGCGATTCTGATCGATTGCGCCGAGAAGGTTCCCACCGTCGTTACCGTGGCGACGACCGCGATCACGCCAGAGAACGCCAAGCAGATGATGGGTAAGTAGCAAGAAACGCGTCGCGACAGTTTTTGTCGCGGCGCTCGATCCCAGGGCGCAACATCCGCCAATGTTTGAAGTCGAAATGCGCTGGCGAATTGCAACCCTGGTTCAGGCGGTATCGGCAAACCTTCAGCGCTTGGTCGCAACTGCTCACATGCAGCGATATCCGCTCGGGTTAGGCCACACGTGGGGTTGCGTGCCGGCGGGGCAGTTGGAATTGTTCATCAGCGTCCCACCGCCGTAGGGCTGTACGTAACGGTGGTGGTAGTGGTGGCGCCGATGGTTGTCGCTTTGGGCCTGCGCTAGACTCATAGAAAGAGCTAACGACACGCCGACCGCCGCCACAGTAAGGAAAGATTTCACATTCATCTCCAGTTCTCAAAGGTATTGAATGCACTACGCGCAAGCATAGTCTCGGATCGTTCGTCGCCGTTCAAGTGTGCGTGACGGCTGCGGCGAGTTCGCGCCGACTTGCCATGTCGCGTGCTTAAACGTCAAATGCCAATCAATCGGCCGAGACGCGGCTCATCTGGAAAACGCCTGCCTGAGACATTGCGAGGTTTTATTGATGCATGCAGGAGGAACACGGGCAGCGTCCGGCCGCTGTCGCCGACCGGTTTTCACAAACTGCTTGCGCCTCTTTCCTACAATCTCCCTTACGCTTCTCGTCGTAGCGGCAGCAAGTCCGGCTTCAGTCTGGGCGAGTCAGCCTCCAGTTCCCGCCCCCGCCCCTGCCCCGGCAAAACACGTCGAGACTGTCAGTTCTGCGGTGGATCCCAAACAGCTTCAACAATGCCTCTCAGATCTGAAAGCGGCAAATGTCGATTTTCGCGATCTCGGCGCCATTACAAAGGAAGGCTGTACGGTGCAGGGCGCAATCGAACTCGATGCTGTCTCATCGCCATTTGGAAAAGTGTCGCTGACAGGAAAACCTACGTTAGCCTGCCTGTTCGCCCGGCAGTTCACGACCTGGGTGCGCGACGTCGGGGCTCCTTTGACGCTGGCCTATATGGGTTCCAAATTGATGGAAATCGAAACCGACGGGGCTTTCGTATGTCGCACCAGGAACAATCGTCCCGGAGAAAAGGTCAGCGAGCACGCCAAGGGCAATGCTATCGACATTGCGGCGTTTCGTCTCGCAAACGGCCAGAACTTGTCGGTTAAAGTCGCCAACGCAAGCGCCAACATCGACGGCGCCTTGATGAAAGCTCTCCGGACCACGGCCTGTGGGTACTTCACCACAGTGCTCGGGCCCGGATCAGACGAGTCCCACAAAGAGCATTTTCACTTCGACTACGGCCTGCATGGACCCGTTGATAACTATCGGATCTGTGAATGAGAGCTCCTGGCGAGCTACGCAGTCTGCTCGACTGACGGCGATACGACAATTACAGCGCCCGCCCGTCCATCCCGAGTTGCTGGCGCGTCAAGCTATCTGCGCGCCGAGCTTCTCGTAGACGAAGTACTCGAAATCCGCCGCCACCCCGCTACCGGACACGTCGAACGCCGCCATACCAATAAAGGCGCCGGTGAACGAGCGATGCTCGCCGCCGACCGCCTCGTCGGAGATCAGCGACGCGTCGAGCGACGGCTCGATGAAGGTCCAATCATCGCCTTGCGAATATGCGAACCTAAGCTCGGCGCGGTCGACGTTCGCCGCAAGCCGAACCGGGCCGCTGCGCAGCGGGATCGAGGCGAGCGGAAACGAAAGGCGTCCCTCGGGATAATCGGCGCAGCTCATGATCGTCAACACGCGCCCGAGCCGCTCGTCCAGCGTGATGGCGAGGAAGTGGAACTTGTATCTGTTGTAGTAAAGGACGAGCCCGGCCGCCTGTTGAAAGCTGGTTGGCGAAAATTCGAGCTGCGTTTCGGCCCGAAAGGTGAAGTCCTCCTGCCGTCTTGCAACCAGCGCCTGCTCGAACCAGGAGCCGACCGACTCGCGCCCGATCAATCGCAGAAAGCCCGGGCGCGCGGACAGCGAGAAAATGCGCTCGGGCGCCGGCGTGCGCAGCCACTGAAAGTCGAGCGGCAATCGATCGCCCGAAAAATCATAACGAATCGAGCGCGGCTTCGCCTCCCTTAACGCGTTGACCGGCGGTTCGACCTCTAACGACGGGAGCACGCCGCCGCTGGCGAGGTAAAGCCAATCGTCGTCGCGCCAGACGCATTTTTGTATCGCGGTTTCGCGGCCGAGCGGCGAACGGCGAGAGGCCAGGGGGCGGGAACAGAGGTGCGTGTGGTAAACCTGCCCATCCGGCGTCTCGACCATCTGGCCATGTCCGGCCCGCTGCAGCGGCGCATCGGGATCATCCTTCGACGTGATCAGATGCAGTTTTGGATGAAGCTCGTAGGGGCCTTCCAGTTGCCGCGCACGCGCCATTGTCACCGCGTGATCGTAACCGGTGCCACCCTCCGCAGTGGTCAGATAATACCAGCCGTTGCGCCTGAAGAGATGCGGGCCTTCAACCAACCCGTGCGAACTTCCCTCGAAGATCAGACGCGGTTCCCCCTTCAGCCGGCCGCTCGCGGCGTCCCATTCCTGCAGCATGATGCCAGCAAACGCGAAATGCCGACGCGGCGTCGGCGGCGGGTTGCGATGATCCCAAATCATGTTGACGAACCATTTGCGACCGTCGTCGTCATGAAACAACGAGGGATCAAATCCGCTCGAATTGACGTAAGTGGGATCGGACCAGGGCGCTTCGATCGAGGGCGCGGTCACGATGTAATTGTGCGCGTCCTTGAAATTCCCGTCGAGCCGCTTCACGTCGGTGTAGACCAACCAGAACTGGCCTTCCGCATAGGACAGGCAAGGCGCCCAGACGCCGCCGGAATCCGGGTCGCCGCGCATGTCGAGTTGCGACGCGCGTTCGAGCGGCCGGCGCACCAGCCGCCAGTTCACCAGATCGCGCGAATGATGGATCTGCACTCCGGGATACCACTCGAACGTGGAAGTCGCGATGTAATAATCGGCGCCGACACGGCAGATCGAAGGGTCAGGATTGAAGCCGGGCAGGATCGGGTTACGAATGGTCATGAAGACCCCTTGTGCGCCTTGGGCGCCGAGCAGACAAAGTTGTGATTGCGAGTAGCAAAGCCATCTAACCAGCGCCGCTTTCCGCCGCCTCCGGCGCCCTACGACGCTGGATGGCTTCGCTTGGCTCGCAACGACGGCTACGCAACGCTTTTAGCGCGCCGCCCAGAGCAGGCCACGCTCCACGATCGTTCGCATTTCCGGCACGGCGAATTCGGCGGTGACGTGCCCGAGCGAAGAGTAGAACACGCGGCCCAAGCCGTGCCGCCGCTTCCAGACAACCGGCATCACGACGCCGTCGATCCAGGGCGCGTGTTCGCCCGAAAATCGCGTCGTTGCAAGGACTTCGTTGGAGGGGTCGACGTGCATGTAATATTGCTCGGAATGGTACGCAAAACTGGAGAGGCCCTGCATGATCGGATCGTCGGGCTTGGTGATGTCGACGCGGTAATCGATGACATTGCCGGGATGGGCGACCCATTGCCCGCCGCACATAAACTGGTAGTCGACGCTCTCGCGAAACGCGTCGCCCATGCTGCCGTGATAGCCGGCAAGGCCGACGCCGCCGCGCACGGCCGCTGTGAGGTTTTCAACCTCCTCCTTCTCGATCTTCGACATGGTGACGATCGGCACGACCAGACTCATGTCGGCGATCGCGGGATCGGCGAAGGCTTCGGTCGTGTTCTCGATGTAGACCTTGAAATCGTGCTTCTCGAGCATGCCGGCGATGATGTGCGCGCCCTTCTCAGGCTCATGGCCGCTCCATCCGCCCCAAACAATCAGCGCTTCCCGCATTGTCTCTCTCCCTTGGTTTTTCTGGTTGTCAATCAATCTCGCCGGTCGCGAGATCCGATGGCAGCGCCGCCGGTCTTTCCGGCCGCGAGGCAATGCTTATCGAGGCTCCCGAATCGGACGAGGCCTGGAACGCCTCCATCACTTCGATCACGTGCAGCGCGAGCGCGCCGCTAGCGCGATGCGGCCGCCCGTCGCGAATAGCCTTGGCCATGTCGGCGAGCCCGAGGCTGCGGTAGTTGCCGTCGGCATAAAGGGGCCGCGCCGGAATCTCTTGCCAGTCTTCACCCGCCGCCGCGAATTCGATTTTGCCGCCGAAATAATTGGGATCGGGCACGATCAACGAACCTTTCTCGCCATAGATCTCGAGCGGAACATGCTTATGCTTGGCCACATCGAAACTCATCGTGACCGAGATCGCAGCGCCGTTGACGAAGCGCAACACGCCCGTCACATGCGTCGCGACATTGACGGGGATGCGCGTTCCCTTCAGCGGCTCGCTTGTTATGGTCCGCTCAGCGCGCGTGCGCGTCGCGACGCCGATCACGCTCTCCACAGGCCCAAGCAGATTGACGAGATCGGTGATGTAATAGGGGCCCATGTCGAGCATGGGGCCGCCGCCTTCAAGATAATAAAAGCCAGGATTTGGATGCCAGCGCTCGTGGCCCGGACACATGAAGAAAGCCGAGCCGCCGACGGGCCGCCCAATCCGATCGTCATCAATCAGAGCGCGTGCGGTCTGATGCGCGCCCCCCAGGAACGTGTCGGGCGCGCAACCCACCCGCAGGTCATTCGCCGCCGCTGCGTCGATGAGGCCGCGCGCTTGCGCCAGGGTAACGCCGAGCGGCTTCTCGGAATAGACATGTTTGCCCGCAGCAATGACCTTCAGGCCGACTTCGACATGCGCGGTCGGCACGGTGAGATTCAGCACAATCTCAACCGCGGGATCAGCGAGCAAAGATTCCACCGAGGTCGCCCGCAGCTTGAATTCGGCGGCCCGCGCTTTGGCGGCCTCGGGCCGCGCATCCGCCAGCGCAATGATGTTGAGCATAGGGAATTTTTTCGCGGCCGTCAGATAAGCCGAGCTGATGTTGCCACAACCGATGACGCCGATGCCGACAGGTTTCATCATTAAATCTCCACTCCCAGTGGCGCTGCCTCGCGCGCCGGCGCGGGGCCAGTAGTGCCCCAGGGCGCGCCGTAGAGATCGCGCAGCGTCATTGCCGCCGCGCCGCGAACCCACGCGTCGTCGCTCCACTCGCGCACCACGATTTCACAAACGTCCGCGAGGCTCGGCGGCAGCAACGCCCCGACTACGCGCCGTAGCGGCCCGAGGAAATGCTCGCTGGCCGACATCGCGCGCCCCGACACAATGACTTTAGGCGGGGCGAACAGCGTGATCAGATTGGCGATCGCGAATCCCAGCGCCTCGCCTGCCGAGGCGAGCGCCGCCGCGCAACGTTCGTCGCCTGCGTCGGCGCGTTGCAGAAGTTGCGCCATCGCCCGGCTATGCGCGTAAGCGCCTTCGGTTTCGCCCCGACGCAACAAAGGTCCCGCCTCCGCCACGACAGAGGTCTCCGACGCGAGGTCCCCGAGCCGCCCGCCTCCGTTGCCAGGCGGCCGGACCATGAAGTCGCCGAGGTCCGGGCTCAACCCATTGGCGCCGCGAAACAATTCTCCATTGTGGAGAATGCCGAGCCCGAGACTGCGCTCGACGCTGACAACCAGGAAATCGTTGAGTTCGCGCGCCTGTCCAAACCAATGCTCGGCCAGGGCGGCGAGGTTGACGTCGCAGTCGATCGTGACCAGCACGCCCAGTCGTTGCGTCAAGATCGGTCCGAATGCGACGTCGCGCTCCGCGAATATCGGGCTCTGCCGGCAAATGCCCGCCGAGCGCTCGACGACGCCGGGCAAACCGACGCAAATCCCGGAAATGTCCTTCATTTCGAGTTCGGCGTCGCTGACGCAGCGGCGAATGCCGTCTTCAACCAGATCCGCGATGACGGCGGGCGTCTGCCGGTCGATGCGGATCGGCAGCGCGACGCTGCACAGCACGTCGGCGCAGAAATTGGCGATGGCCACGGTGATCAGATCGGGCGCGAGCTTGACCCCTACGACACGCGCGGCGTCGGGATTGAGTTGGAGCATCACCCTGGGGCGACCACGCCCGACGTCGCGCAAGGTTCCGACCTGGAGCGGCACAATCAGCCGATCGTCCAGCAGCGCGGCAGTGATGGCGGATACGGTGGTCGGACTGAGGTCGGTGATCCCTGATATCTCGACCCGACTGATCGGCCCAAAACGGCGGATCGCATCCATCACGTGGAAGCGATTAATCGCCCGCATAAGCTCAGGGTCAGCGGTTTTCATAAATAAAGGCGTTTCACAGTCGGTAATTTATCCGGATCGCGGAATTAGTTTCATTTAGATCCGTGAGTGTCAACTGCTGGAAGCTTGTTCGCTAGGGAGCCGCTTGACAGACAGGACAACTCACGACACATTTAATTTGCATAGCGCATAAAAAACGCGCTCGTTCATTGGAGGAAACCATGTCGTTCAGATCGATCGCGCTCGCGTCAGCCTGTCTCCTCGCCCTGGCCTCGGCCGCTGGAGCGGAGACCAACGTCACCATCTTGCACGTCCAGGACAATGCCGCCGCCCGCGCGCTTTGGGACAAGATCGCCGCAGATTATGAGGCGTCGCACAAGGACGTAAAGGTCCAGTTCAAATACCTCGAGAACGAAGCCTTCAAGGCGAAGCTGCCGACCATGTTGCAGTCCTCGGATTCGCGCCCTTCGATGTTTTATAGCTGGGGCGGCGGCGTGATGGAGGCGCAGGTCAAGGCCGGCTTCCTCAAAGACGTGACCGCTCAAGTAACTGATATCGACGCCAACCTCGCGCCAACGGCGGTGGACTCCTTCAAGGTCGACGGCAAGGCGTATGGCGTGCCGTGGGACACCGGCGAAGTGACTTTCTTTTATAACAAAAAATTGTTTGCCAAGGCCGGCGTCACGCCAAGTGTGATGGCGACGTGGGATGGCTTTATCGCAGGAATCAAGAAGTTAAAGGCGTCGGGAATCGCGCCGATGGTCGTCGGCGCCGGCGAGAAATGGCCGATGCACTTCTACTATTCCTACCTCGTCATGCGGATCGGCGGCGAACATGCGCTGAGCGACGCCAAGGCCGGCAAAGACGGTGGGTTCAAGAACGCGACCTTTGTCGACGCGGGCAAGCGCCTGCGCGAACTCGCCGCCCTCGACCCGTTCCAACCCGGCTACATCTCGACCTCACATGCGCAATCGGCGGGCGTGTTTGGCGACGGCAAGGCCGCGATGGACCTGATGGGCGATTGGCTGCTCGGCATGCAGGCGCCGAACTCCTCAAACGGCAAGGGTTTGTCCGAGGACGACATCGGCGTGATGGCGTTCCCCACCTTGCCCGGCGGCAAGGGTAAGGCGACCGACACGCTTGGCGGCGTGCACGCCTTCCTCGTCACCCAGACCGCGCCAGATGCGGCGGTCGATTTCCTGAAATTCTTCAGCCAAGAAAAATACGCTCAGGCCGCCGCCGAGCAGGGTCTCTACATCCCCGTCTATAAAGGCGCGGAAAAGTACATCAAGGACCCGATCGTCAAGCAGATCGCTGACGATCTCTCCAAGACGACCTATCACCAGAACTTCTTCGATCAAGACCTCGGCCCCTCCGTCGGCCGCGTCGTCAACGACATTTCGGTCGCGGTCGCGGCTGGGCAGATGACGCCCGACGCCGCCGCCGCGGCCATTCAGGAAGCATCCGACCAACAATAGTTCGCCATCCCCGCGCCGCCGTCCTTTTCGTAACCGGGATAGCGGCGCGTTTCTCTCCCTGTCAGGCGAAATGCCCTTGTCGACCACGCTGCCTTATGTGGAAAGCCGCCGGCGCATCAGTCGCAATGGACTGGGCGTGCTGATCGTCTTCTTGCCGCCCGCGCTGTTACTGTTCACCGTGTTCGTCTTCCTGCCGATGACGGAGGCGAGCTGGTACAGTTTCTTCAACTGGAACGGCTATGGCCGTCCGGAGAAGTTCATCGGGCTGAAGAACTACGGTTATCTCATCGGCAACCCCGCTTTCACGCGCTCGCTGATCAACAATGCAATCATCATTATCGCCTCCTTGATCGTCCAACTCCCGCTCGCGCTTGGCGTCGCGGTCCTGGTCGCTGATCGGATCATAGGCGCCGCCTGGTTCCGCATGATCTTCTTCCTGCCTTACGTGCTCGCCGACATCGCGGCGGGGCTGATCTGGCGCTTCATGTTCGACGGCGACTACGGATTTATGGCGGCGATCACCGGCTTCCTTGGCATTGATCCAGTTTATTTGCTCGCCAGCAAGGACTGGGCGTTTACCGCGATCCTGGTGGTGATCGTCTGGAAATATTTCGGTTTCCACATGATGCTTTATGTCGCAGGCCTGCAGGGCGTCGACAAGTCGCTGCTCGAAGCCGCCGCGATGGACGGCGCCTCACCCTGGCGGCGGTTCTGGTTGATCACTTTTCCGCTACTCGGGCCTATGATCCGCCTCTCGATCTTCTTTTCGGTGATCGGTTCGTTGCAGTTGTTCGACGTGATCGCCGCGCTGACCGCCGGTGGACCGTTCAACTCCACCCATACTATGGTGTCGTTCCTTTATTATTTCGGCATCACGCGCATGCGAGTAGGGTTTGGATCGGCGGTGGGCGTAGTGCTGTTCGTAATCTGCATCGCCTTTGCATTTGGCTACAAGCGTTTGGTGATGCGCGATGACTGAAGTGGCGTCCACTCGCCCGCTGACGACCCGCGCTGCGACGAATGATTTCGTCTCATCGCGCACCGTCGTCGCGCTACTGCGTTACGCCGTGCTGATCGTCATATCGGGCATTGTCCTTGTCCCGCTGATCGCCACGGCGCTCGACGGCTTCAAGGACCTGAGCGAGTTGCACGCCAACCCGATCGGCCTTCCCCATACGTGGTTGTGGACCAACTACTGGCAGATCCTGTCGAGCTTCCGCTACTGGCAAGTGCTCGGGAATTCGCTGTTTATCGCATTGTTCACGGTTTTGTTGACGCTCGCGCTGGCCTCCATGGCCGCGTTCACCTTCGCGCATCTAAAATTCTTCGGCGACCGATTCCTGTTCGCCTATTTGCAGCTAGGCCTGCTGTTTCCCGCCGCGACCGCGGTGTTGCCGCTGTTCATCAAAATTCGCGACCTTGGTCTGCTCGACTCATACTGGGGCGTGATCCTGCCCCAGGTCGCGTTTTCGCTCGCGATGGGCATCTTGCTGCTGCATAATGCGTTCAAACAATTACCAGCCGAACTGCTCGACGCCGCAATGATGGATGGGTGCGGATATTTCAGCTATTTCTTCTATATCACCCTGCCCCTCTCCGGCCCGATACTCTCGACCGTCGGCGTTATCGCCTTCGTCGGCAGTTGGAACAATTATCTGTTGCCGCTGGTCGTGCTCAACAGCGAATCGCGATACCCCTGGACCCTCGGCTTGATGGCTTACCAGGGACAATATTCAACGTCGTGGCAGTTGGTGCTCGCCTTTATCACCCTGACCATATTGCCCGCGATTCTGATGTTCCTGGTGGCGCAGCGCTACATCGTGGCGGGGCTGACGGCAGGGGCGGTGAAGGGGTGAGCGGCGGGACCTAAACGGACGGTCCCCTTGCTCGCTAGGTCGCCATCAAGCCGTACGCGGTTCAGGACTTTAGTTGACGAGACCATTTAAACGTTGGCTGACGAACGTTTCGCAAAGGTGCTGGCAGCCAAGGGCTATCATTATCAGTTCCTATTTGCTCGCAACGCTGGCCATGTCGATAAGCCGGTCGTTGGGCAAACCCGCTGCGTCGCAAGTCGGACGCCTTGCGCCTCGAAGCTGGCGCGCATCTTATAAAGGTCGAAGATCTCCTTCGCTTCGAGCTGACGACAAGCGAAGCCCTCGCTCGCCAACCGGTTTAACGCTTCGCGTAGTGGGGTCCGGCTCGCGTTAAGCAGGGTCGCGAGCGCCCGCTCGTTCAACTTCTGCCCTGGCAGGAAACGGTATGTCATCACCATTTCGCGCAGGTGTTAGTCGGCCCTGTCAGCGGTCGTCTGCGTTGGTTTGTCTATGACTTCTTTGCTGTCGGACATTGTCCCTGTTGGCGTCATTGCGCGAAGGCGTTGAATTCGTAACGCGACGCCGTCGCTGTTTCCCCCCGATTGCGGTAGTAAGCCTCGATTTTTTGCGCCAAGCGTTCCGACATCTGGCGCGCCATCGCTTCCGTTGCACTATAAGGCGCGGACAGAGACGCTGCAATCGTTGCAAACAGATCCTGCTTATTGATCAGGCAAACGGCTCCCTTGCTTACAACCATCTCGCCAGCGACGAACACCTTGTCGACCGCGCTGCTTTTCGTTCGATGTAAAATGGCGTCGATCAGCGGAGTCTGATGATCGAGGTAGGGCGCTGCGATCGCGTCCCAGTCGAGCAATACGATGTCCGCGGCGCTGCCTTGATCGAGCCGGCCGATGCGCCGATCGAAACCTGTCGTCGCGGCGCCGTGTTCGGTCGCCATTTTAAAGATTTCCGCCGCCGCGGGCCGATCCTGAAACAGGCCGGGCTCGCGATGGATCGCCCAGGCGACTCGCATTTCCTGCAGCATGTCGCGATCGTCGTTAATGCCGCTCTGATCGATGCCAAGCGCAACGCGAATGCCGCGCTGACGCGCCGGATTGATAGGCGCGATACCGCTTGCAAGCCTGAGCCCCGAACTTGCGTTGTGACACAGACAAACGCCATTCTCAGCGATCAGATCGAGATCGGCGCCGTCGCACCAGATGCCATGGCCGAGCGTCAACTCCTTGCCGAGGCAACCCAGCGCGGCGAGATGCGCCACGGCGGACCGGCCCGTCGTCGCCCTGGCATTTTCCGCCTGTAGCCTGGTTTCCACCAGATGCATGTGCAACTTTACGCCATACGAACGCGCCGCCGAGAATAGCTCGTCCAGGCAGGAGTCGGAGCACCAGTGCAGATTGGCCGGCGCGAGTTGAATACGCACGCGATCGGCGTCCCGCATCTCCCAATCCGACTTGAGGGCGGCAAAGAAGCGGATCGCCTCCGCGACGGGGATGCGGCTCGCCGCCAGCATCGGGGCGTAATGATCAACCAATTCCCCCGGCAAGGTTGCGAGAAAGTGCTGGTCGTCATCGAAGACGAGTTGATTTCTATCGCGGAACATGAACGAATAAGACACTCGCATGCCAATCTCGCCATAGGCGGCAATGATGGTATTGGCGATGGGCCCCCAATCTTCCGGCGGTCCGGCTAGGCCTCCCTGGATGTGCTGCACGGTGGTTGTGCCGCTTTCCAACATTTCGACGGCTGAATAGAGCGTGTCGAGGCGCGGGTCGACGCTACGCATGCCGGTAAAGCGCGGTAGCCACAGTTCGAGCGGCGCGAAGGGTACGCCGAGTTGCAGCGGCGTGACGCCGCTGTGGTGATGCGCGTTGATCAGGCCGGGAATAGCGACATGCCGTTCCGAGCCTTGCACGGGAAAGTCGGGATGCGCGGCGAGGATGTCCTTCGCCTCGCCTATCGCGTCGACAAATCCGTCTCGCACCAGAATGGCGCCGTTCTCGACAATTTCCGGCTGGCCGAATTTGTCGATCCCGGCGATGACGGCGCGCGCCCGGACGATGAAGTTGGTTGCTCCAGTCATGTGCGAACGACGCCGCGCAGCAGCAGGGTCTCTGCCCAGATCACGGCGGCATAGAGCACCAGCGCCAGCGCCGAGAGCAGGATGATCGCGTCCCAAACAAGCGCCATGTCATAGGTATTGCATGCATAAAGGATCGCGCGGCCAAGCCCGAACTGGCGGGCGATGAACTCGGCGGTGATAGCGCCCGCGAGCGCAAAGCCAAGGCAGCAGGAGATACTCCTGCAGCATGTAGCCGACATGTCCGATCTCGCCATCGACACTGACGCTGTCAAGTTCGATCGCGCCCCGGTCGGGCCGCATGAGTCCGGCGGCGTGAGTCCGGCGGCATGAGTCTGGCCGCCATGTTGAAAAGCGTGCGCTTTCCACAACCGGAGCGGCCGATAATGCTGACAAATCCTCCTGCGGGAATGCTTATTGAAACATCGTCCAGAACCGCGATGCTCCCTTCCGCCGCGCCAAAGGCTTGGTTGATGTGGCGCAAGCCAATTTTGGGCGCGCGTCGCCCGTGGAGGTGAGCTGCATCTTTTGCACCGAATGCCGATTTGTCTTCAGTTCAGCATACCAAGTTGTAATTGGGTAGATGTCAAGCTACCTAGGGTTAGGAGCCAGCGCGCCGAGCGATCGTCGGCCAGGCTTTCGACGGAGGCCAAGGCAACGCGCAACGCTGTAACGGACCTCGATCTACCGCGCCTGGATCGTTCGGATCCTCGCTACAATAAAGCGGCGGCAAAGCAGGTTTGGAGCCAAACGTTGAGTTGGTTGCGACAAATATCTGCGAACTGAGTAGCGCCTAGCGGGCTAGATGGCGGGGCTACGGACTGATCGACCCTCTTTGAACCCAACCGTGACGAACTGGCCGTCATCGTGGTAGATTCCTCCGCGACTTTGACGCGTTGCGCAGGCCCAACGCCCAAAGCCTCAAATCGACTATGGGATTCGGCTATGCTGTTTCGAACGCAGGGCGATAAAATTATCGCAATCAGTCAGCCGATGCATGCCTGGATAGCGGGGCAAATTCTGCGGGCCTGGAGCGAACCGCTGCCCGATGTTCTCCTGCTCGCCGCCGAACAGCATGATCTGGGTTGGCTTGATTGGGAAGTCGCGCCAAGTTTCGATGACGCGACCGGTCGTCCCCACCTGTTTCGCGACGTCGGTGCGTCCTTGCATGCGCCGATGTGGGCGGCAGGGGTGGATCGCGCTCTCGGCGCCTGGGGCCGGCACGTCGCGCTGCTGATTTCGCGCCACGGCGGCGTGATCTATCGCCGCTTTACAAGCCGACACCGGCTGGCGCCTGCCGACGGCGACGCGGCGCAGCGCTATTTGGATCTGCAGACGCCCAAGGAAGAGGCTTGGGCCAAGAGTTTAGGCTTCGCCGAGGGTCGCCTTAACAGGGAGTCGGCGCTCATCGCGTTCGTCGATACGCTGTCGTTGGCGCTATGTGGCGAACTGAAGGCGCCGTTAGACGTAGAGGCGCCCAATCGTGGCGGGAGCATGCAAACCATGCGGCTCGACGAGCGGGCGGGACGGCCCTTCGAATTCACGCTTCAACCCTGGCCTTTCAGCCGCCCCGAACTGATCCTCGAGGGCGAAGGCTTGGCGCTGCCAGAGGGCGGACGGCTCGACGACGAAGTTGCGATGATGGAATGGCTGCGCAACGGCCCCCGCGTCGCGTTTTCCGCGCGGCTCTCTCAAGGCGCCGCGCATGGCTGAAATTCTGAAAATTCGGGTGATCAGACTTGGCGCGCCCGGCCCCGGCGACGTGGCGGAGTTGGCGGCGCTACTCGATTAGATCCCTCTCAATCCCGCGGAAATCGTCGCTGTTAGCCGCAAGAGCGAGGGCTCTTGATTGACGTAAGGTGAAAATATCAGCGTACGAGCCCAACATTCGCGCTTCTGCAATTCGCAGCGACGTTGAGCGCCGTACGGCGCGCCCTGGCGCCTTGAGAATACTGAAAAACTATCGGGCGACGCCCCGCTCGCGCCGGACAAAGTTTAGGCACGAGCGCGCCAATCCCACTTTCGCAATGCCCTAGCGAGCTTGCGCAAGGCTCCGGTCTATGCTCGCTTGACGTCTGACCTTTGACGTCTCACACTGCTCTTTGAGGAAACGTTGCAGACTTCTAACAGTCGCAAAAAACCGAGGATTGTCGTGACCGGCGCGGGCATTGCGGGCAGCCTTGTTCTTTCGGGATTGCGTGAGCGGGACGACTGCGAACTCGTCGGCTTGGAACGCGTGCAGGCGCACGAGCATGGCGAGGCCGGCACAGGCCTCAACATCGGCCCAAATGCAATCAAAGCCCTTCGTGCGTTTCTGCCGCGCGAAGCCGAGGCCATCGTCGCCAATAGCCTGCCCTGGGCGCGATGGGACGCATATCTCACTTCCGGCGAGCGACTCATGGATCTCTCGCTCGACGAGGTCGCGGACAATCCTGGCGTTCGCATTCGCTGGGCCGAGCTCTACGCGCTGTTGCGGGCGCCGCTCGGCGACACGCTCGTGTACGGCGCCGAGCTTGCCAGCTGTGGTCAGGAACAGAGCGGCGCTTTCGTCACTTGGCGAGACCGTCAGAGCGGCGAGGAGCATCGGATCGACGGCATCGATCTGCTGATCGCCGGCGATGGCCGCTATTCCAAGGTCCGCCAGCATGTGCTTGGCGGACCGGAGGCCCCGCATTTCTTTGACGTTTGTCTATTTCGCGCTCTGGTTCCCGCCGGCCCGGACTGTCCGATCGAGGACTACGGGCAATGGTTCAACGGGCCTAGCCGGCTGCTCGCCTATCGCGTGCCAGGCGGCTTTGTTTATTGCGCGGGCTCGTTTCCCATCCCGCCCGGCAGCGTTGAAATCCCCCCGGCCATGAAGCGACCCGAGGCGCTGCGGCAGACCTATTCGCCGGCCGTCCAGCCACCCTCTCGCGAAGCCGGATACTTGATCGAAGCCATTGCGCGCTACGCCGATGACATTCACTGGGCGCGCCTCCAAGAGGGCAGCGTCACGTACAGCGACCGCCCTGGCGTGCTGCTGCTAGGCGATGCGGCGCACCCCATGGTCCCAACGCTCGGCCAAGGCGCTACCCAGGCCTGTGAGGACGCCTGCGTGGCCGTGGAGGAGATTGCGGCTGCGCTCGACGCGGGCGACCCGCTCGCGACCGTGACGGCGCGGGTCGCCGAACGGCGGGCCGAACGAGCGCGCTTCGTGGTGCAATTCTCACGCGACGCGACCGACACCATGCTGGCCGGCGCAGACCCCGTTGCGGGCACTCGGCTGAAGACCGGGCCGGCGTTCAAACAGCAACTCCGGCGGCTTTATCGCGATACGCCGACGCCCCGGACCCCAGCGCGCCAACTCGCCAAGGCGCTCGTCTGATGGAAAAAGGGCGCTCGTCTGATGAACAAAAGGACGCTTGCCAGATGAGCAAAAGGAGGCTTGCCCCATGAATGTCAGCGCTCGGCAACAGGCCGAATACCGCTTCGAGGGGAAACTCGCGACCGGGGCCGGCGACGGCATCGGCTTGGCCAGCGTCGAAGGTTTCGCACGCGGCGGCGCCCGCGTGATCTGCCTCGACGTGAAAGGCGCGGACCGGGCGGCCGCCCGCGTGCGGGAGCTTGGAGCCGAGGCGGAGGCCGTCACGATGGACGTGCGCGACGCCGCCGGCTGGACCAAACTCGTAGACCGCCTAACCGCGCAGTTCGGCGGCGTCGACATTCTGGACAACAATGCCGGCATCGCAGTTGCGGGAGATCGCGCCGCCGAAGCATCCGAGGATGTCTGGGATCGAATCCTCGACGTGAACGCGAAGGGCGTCTGGCTCGGCATGCGCGCCGTGCTGCCAGGAATAGCGCAGCGCAAACGCGGCAAGATCTGCAATGTCGCCTCGACCGCCGCCCATATCAGCCTGAAGGACGCCGCCGCTTATTGCGCCTCCAAAGGCGCCGTGTTGGCGCTCACGCGTCAGGCCGGCGTGCAATATGCGCCTGATGACGTGCAGATCAATTCGGTCTCGCCGGGCGCCGCCATGACGGGACTGCAGCGCGACGTCACCGAGGCGCAGCGCGCGGCCTTCCTCCCCTTGACGCCGATCGGGCGCTTTGCGGCTTCCCCCGAAGTGGCGGCGGCGGTGCTGTTCCTCTGCTGGGACGGCTCGTCCTTCATGGCCGGCGCCGACGTGTCGGTCGATGGCGGAATGGTGGCCCAGTGAACGTTCTCCTGACCGGAGCTGCGGGACTGATCGGCATGGCGGCGCGGCTCGTGCTGGCAAAAGCCGGACACAAAGTCGTCGCCGTCGATGCCGCCAGCTTCGACCGGACCGATCCCGAGCTTCACCGGCTTTGGTTCGACAATCGCGTCGGCCTAGAACGGCTGTCGGACGAGTCGAAGATCGAGGCCATCGTGCATTGCGGAGCGATTTCCGGCCCGATGATGGCGCAGGGCGAGCCGCTAACGCTTGTCGCCGTCAACATCGACGCGACCGCCTTTCTGCTCGATCTCGCGCGGCGCAAGGCGATGAAGCGCTTCGTGTTCTGCTCCTCGATCAGCATTTATGGCGATGTCGGGCCAGGGATGATCACGGAGGCCACGGCGCTACGCCCGACGTCGGTCTATGGCGCCACGAAAGTCGCCTGCGAGCAACTCATCCAGGGCATGGGCGTCGAATACGGCTTACCAGGCGTTAGCCTTCGGATCGCGCGCGTCTACGGACCTTACCGGCGCGCCCATTGCCACCTGAAGACGCTGATCGAAAACGCCGAGGCGGGCCGGCTGAGCGAAATCCCCTGCGACCCTGCTTTTCTCTACCATTACGTCTACGTCGACGATGTCGCCGAGGCGATCCGAGTCGCGCTGGAGGCGCCAAGCCTTCCGCAGCGCGAGTACAATGTCGGGTCCGGCGAGGCGCTGACCATGCCGCAACTGGTTGCGAAGGCCCGCAGCGCCCTTCCCGGCGTGAACGCGAGCCTCGTTCCCGGCGCGGACGACGTGCCAAACGTGCAGACCGGCTTCGACGTGTCGGCCATTGGTCGTGACCTGGGATGGCGACCCCAGTTCCCGATCGAGAGAGGACTTATCGCCTATCGCGACGCGATCCGAGCGGGAGCAGCGGCGCGATGACGGAGCTTCGTATTCCAGATCTCGTAGCTCGGCTCTGGACCGGCGGCGCTCCGCGCGACGATCTCGTCACGCGGGTATGCGACGCCTTGCGGGCGCAGATCGCGGATCATGCGCTGCCGGCGGGAACCCGTCTGCCAAGCGAGGCGCTGCTCGCTAAGGAATTGAAGATCAGCCGGCCGACGCTTCGCGAAGCAACCCGCATTCTCGCCCGCGACGGCCTGCTCGACGTCCGGCACGGCGTCGGCACGTTTGTCGCCGCCGGTAGCCCGCATCTGCGCAATGCGCTCGATTTCATGTCTTCGTTGTCCGCCACGATCCGCGCCGCTGGCCGCGTCCCCGGCGTGCGGGGCTTGGCGGTCAAGCAGATTTCGCCGCCCTATGAAGTCGCGCAGGCGTTGGAGAGCGCCGCCGGCGCTAGAGTGGCGCGCATCAGCCGCGTGCGGCTAGTGGACGGAACGCCGCTCGCCCTTGCGGCCGAATACATTCCTCTTAGTGAGGGAATTTCGTACGAGCGGCTTGTCGGCTTTTCCGGCGGATCGCTCTACGAGTTCCTGACCCGCGATCTCGGACAAACGCTGTTGCGCAGCGAAATGTCGGTTACCGCCGTCAGCGCCACGGCGCAGCAAGCCAAAAATCTCGACGTCAAACGCGGCGCCCCGCTGCTGCTGATGCGCGAGATTCACTTTGGCGAAGGCGATCGGCGCGTGCTGTACTCGGTCAATCATCACAATAGCGCGGTGATCGACCTTACGCTTGTGCGCGTCGGCGTGCGCGCATGACCGATTTCTGCGCGATCGGCAATCTCTCGATAGACGATCTCGTTTTTGTCGACGGCACGACGCAATGGGCGGTGCCCGGCGGCAACGCAGTCTATTCGGCGCTGGGGATGGCGGTTTGGCGCGAGCGGCCGATCGTAGTTGCTCCTTTCGGTCCCGACTATCCCGTGGCGCCGCTGGAAGTCCGGATAGATCTTGGCGCGCCGCGCCTGGATCGCACCTTGCGCGATTGGGGGCTTTACGAAGAAGACGGCAGCCGACAATTCATCTTTCGCTCCACCACCCGCAACTGGGACGAGTTCAGCCCGACCGCGGGCGATATATTGCCCGGCATTCCCGCGGCTCATCTCGCGCCCTTGCCCTGGCATCGCCACGTCGAACTGATCGCGGCGCTGCGCGCGGCGGGAACTGAGATCGTTTCGGTTGACCTCGACGATCGCCGCTTGGCCGAAGTGGCGCGCAGCGACATCATCGCTCTGATGGCCTCCGTCGATCTGTTTCTGCCGAGCCGCCAGGACGGCCGCGTCATCGTACCGAACGCGAGTGCGGCTGATACGGTCCGACATTTGCGCGGAATGTCGCCGGAGACGCCGCTGATCGTGCTCAAATGCGGCGCGGATGGCTGTGTCGCTCACGCCAAGGACAGCCGCGACCTCCTGATCGTTCCCGCGGTATCGGTTGAAGCTAAAGACGCGACGGGAGCCGGCGATACCTTTTGCGGCGGCGCCTTGGTTGGCTACGCCCGCACGCGCGATCCGCTTCAGGCCCTATTTTACGGGGCCGTTTCCGCCTCTTTCTGTGTCGCCACCGTAGGGGTCACGGGCCTACTCGAAGCCAATTTTACCGAGGCGGGGCGAAGACGAGCTGCATTGGCCAATCTCACGCAGACGCAACTTTTCTAAGAACATCGAGGAGACACAGAGTGCAGAACGAAAAGGCGATAATGCTGAAGGAGGTCGCGCTGCAGCCGGCTTTTGTGCGCGACAATATCGCGCCAATGCTGGCGTTCATGCGCGAGGTGCTGCGGCACCGCGAGCCGGGCACGCTGCGGCACGGTTTTGCGATCGGGTGCGGCGACAGCTACGCGGCCGCGATCGCCGTGCGAGGCTACATGATGAAGGCGACCGGCCTCATGATCGAACCGGTCGAGGCGCTCGAGTTCTCGCGCTACCTCGTCAACGATCTTCCCGCCGACAGCTTCGTGTTCGGCATTTCCAATTCCGGCACGGTTTCGCGCACCATCGAGGGCGTCCGCCTGGCTCGCGAGAAGGGCGCGTGGACGTTTGCTGTGACGGTTAGCGCGGAGACCAATCTCGCCAAAGCGGCGGAGACGCTCATTAAGGTCAACGCGCCGCCCAACATTAAGGAGCAGCCGGACGGCAGCAAGGTGGTTACGCCGGGAAGCGTGACCTATACCGCGAGCATGCTCGGTCTATTCATCGCCGCGATCGCGTTCGGCGAACGGATCGGGCGCCTCGACGCCGCCCGCGCGAAGGCGCTGGTGGCCGAATTGGAGACGCTCCCCGCTGCGATGGCCGCCGCCGACGCGACGGTCGGCCCGCTGGCGAAGGAGATCGCCCACACCTTCACACGCGACCGCAAGACCGTGATTCTCGGCGGCGGCCCCAATTACGCAACCGCTTATTTCGGCATGGCTAAATGGTTTGAGGGCCTGACGCGCCCTTGCCATCCCACCGAACTCGAGGAATGGGCGCACGAGCAGTTTTTCTTCACGGACGCGATGACCGACACGATCATTCTGGCGCCGCCGGGCGCGGGTCGTGATCGCGCGTTGGAACAGGCGCAGGCGGCGCGCGACATGGGTTCGCGCGTGATCCTAATTGGGCGTGATGGCGACGCGGCGGCGATGGCGGCTTCCGACATCTATTTCGCAATGCCTGATCTGCCCGAGGCGCTGACCCCCTTCGTCTACAAGCTGCCGTTCGAATATCTGGCCTGCCACATCGCCGATCAGCAGAACATCGCGTTCTTAGGCTTCGACAACAAACGGCGCCAGGAGGTCAACTTTCGCCAGATCTTCCACTCCGCTCAGGCCCAGGCTTAGCCGATGAGCGCGCTCCTGTCCTTATTGCGCGCCGGCAAAAAGCCGGTCGTGGGCATGGTGCAGCTTGACGCCCTCGCGGGCGGAAGCCGCTATCGCAAGGGCGGGATCGACGACGTGCTCGGCCCCGCCCTGGAGGAAGCCGATATCCTCGCGACCCACGGCGTCGACGCCTTGATGGTCCAGAACCTCGGCGACGTTCCCACGGACCTGCACGTGACCACCATACAGGCCGCATGGATGACGAGAATCGTCAGCGAGGTAAGGCGGCGCACGGGCATACCGACCGGCCTCAACATGCTCGAGAACGACGCGGAGGCGATGATCGCCGTGGCGTCGGCGGCGAATGCGGATTTCGTGCGCATCAAGATCTATGTGGGCGCGATGGTGACGCCATTCGGAGTGGAAAGCGCGCAGGCCTTCGCAGCGATCAAGGCGCGCACCGCATGGAGCGCCGACGGCGTCGCCATCCTGGCCGACGTCCATGATCGCACCGGGAATCCGCTGGTCGCGGGTACGCTCGAAGACGATCTTGACGCGGCGGTGAGACTAGGCGCCGCGGACGCGCTCGTCCTCACGGGCAAGACTTACCCGGGCACACACAAGTTGATCGAGACTGCGCGGCGAGTCGTCGGCCATGCGCCGATCCTCGTCGGCGGGGGCGTTACGACCAACAATATCCGCGAGGTCCAGGCCGTCGCCGACGGCGTGATCGTGAGTTCGTCGCTCAAGGGAGCCGGGACCGCTTTCGGGCGGTTCGACCCAGCGAAAGTCAAAGAGTTCATGGCGGCGGCGCGCGCTGCCTGAAGCGGGAGAGCGGAAATGAAAGCGTTTTGGAAATCTCTAAGCGCCTTGGCGGTCGTCGCCGGCGCGATACTGGCCAGCGAGGCGGCGCAAGCGAAAATAAGGGTCGCCATGGTGACCTCGGAGTCAGGGCTTGGCGACCGTTCGTTCAACGACATGATGAACGAGGGCATGAAGAAGGCGCAGACCGAGCTGGGCATCGAATATGTCGTGATCCAACCCCGCTCGATCTCGGAATTCCAGTCCTCGTTGGCTCGCGCGGCGGGCCAGGGCTTCGACTTCATCGTCGGCTCGTCATTCGACATGATCAAGCCGATGCAAACAGTCGCCAAGGCGTTTCCGAACCAGAAGTTCGGTTTGGTCGACGTCGGGCCGGACCCGGTCGCCCCAAATGTGGTGAGCACCGTAACGAAGGACTGGGAAGGCTCGTTCCTCGTCGGCGCCATCGCGGCGCGCACGACGAAGACGGGCGTTATTGGATTTGTCGGCGGCAAGGACATTCCCATCATCCACCGCTTTTACATCGGCTATTTCTATGGAGCCCAAATGGCCGATCCGAAAGTAAAGGTTCTCGAGAGCTACTCGGGCACCTTCACCGATCCCGCCGCCGGCAAGGAGTACACGCTGGCCTTGATCAACCAGCATTCCGACATCAACTTTGCCGTCGCAGGCGCCACCAGCGCGGGCGTGATCGACGCTGCAAAAACCACGAAAACCTTCGCCATCGGCGTGGACTCCGATCAGAATTACCTGGCGCCGGGTTCCGTGCTCACCTCAATGGTCAAGCGGGTCGACACGCAGGCGTTCGACATGATCAAGTCGGTGTCGGACGGCTCATTCAAGGGCGGCACTGTTCTCTTTTACGGGTTGAAGGAAGGCGGCGTGGCCGCGGCGATGGACGAGTACAACAAAGGGCTCATTTCGCCCGCCGTATTGAAGGAAGTCGATGATCTCAAGGCTAAGGTCATCTCGGGTGAAATCGTGGTGCCCAATTTCTTCGATTTGACGGCTGGCCAAAAAATGATGGGCACACCGCCGATCGCGACGCCGCCGTCTATCGCGGACAAAAAGTGAGAGACGTGGAGCCATCAGCGCCCCACGTCCCCAATATTCGGTCCTGCGGCGCGCGTTCTCCAAAACGCGCTGCGGTGACGGCCTGTGAGATTATGGCGTCATGAAGTCGCTTGTCGCCATGCGGAATATCGTGAAGATGTTCGGCGATTTCACCGCCATTCATGACGCCTCGCTGGAGATACGACCGGGCGAGGTTCATTCGCTTGTCGGCGAGAACGGCGCCGGCAAATCGACCTTGATGAATATTCTCTACGGCCTGCTTGCGCGCACGGCCGGCGAGATCCTGCTGCGCGACGCGTCGGTCAGTTTTCCCGGCCCTGCCGAGGCGATCGCAGCCGGTATTGGGATGGTGCATCAACATTTCAAACTCGCGCCCTCATTCACCGTCGCCGAAAACATCATCCTGGGCGCCGAGCCTGTGCATCGCTTCGGGCGTCTCGACCTTGGGAAGGCTGAGGCGCAGACGGCGGAACTGAGCCAGCGGTTCGGTCTCGAACTCGATCCCCGCGCGATCGTGGGCAGCCTGCCCGTCGGCCTTCGGCAGCGGGTGGAAATCCTAAAGGCGCTTTACAGACAGGCCGACGTATTGATCCTCGACGAACCCACGGCCGTGCTCACGCCGCAGGAAACAAAAGAATTGTTTGCGACCATGCGTTCGCTGGCGCAGAGCGGCCGCTCGGTCATCTTCATCACGCACAAGCTCCGCGAAGTGCTGGACGCCGCCGACCGCATCTCCGTAATGCGCCAGGGCCGCATTGTCGGCACGCAAGTCAATAAGGGGCTGACCGCCGAAGCGATCGCTAGTCAAATGGTCGGACGTAGCGTGCTCCTGCGTGTCGCCAAAACTCCGGCGCGGCCAAAGCGAGAGCCCGCGCTGACGGTCGACGATCTCAGTGTGCTCGGCGATCGTGGCGCCTTGGCGGTGGACGGCCTGTCGCTAGCGATCCACCCCGGCGAAATCGTCGGCCTTGCCGGCGTACAGGGTAACGGCCAAGACGAACTGATCGAGAGCATCGCAGGTCTACGTCGACCCGTGTCGGGGCGGATTGCGATTTGTGGCGCCGCGCCGGCGCTGGGCGACCCTCGCGCGGCGCGCCGGGCGGGGCTAGCCTATGTTCCGGCGGACCGCGCCCGCGTCGGCCTGTCCCTGCAAAGCGCCATCTGGGAAAACATGGCGATCGGTCATCTCGCCGCCTTTCGCAGCGGCCCCTTCCTGGTCGCCGGAGCGGCGCGGCGGCGATGTCGCGCACTGATTGAGCAGTTCGACGTGCGCGGAGCCCACGCAGAGACCTTGGCGGGATCGCTGTCAGGCGGCAACCAGCAGAAAGTGCAGCTCGCGCGCGAGCTGACCCGCCCGGCCAAGCTCATCATTGCGGAACAACCCTCGCAAGGCGTCGACATCGGCGCAATCGAGGCGATCCATCGCACGCTTGTGGCGATGCGCGACGAGGGCCGCGCTGTGTTCGTGGTCTCCGCCGATCTCGACGAGCTCTTGTCGCTTAGCGACCGCATCCTGGTGATATACCGCGGCCGTATCGTAGGCGAATTCTCAGCGGCGGAAGCAGATGTGCTCCGGATCGGCCAGTTGATGGGCGGCCACAACAGCGCGCGGGCGGACGCCGCCGCATGAGCGCCGTATCAAACGTTAGCCCCGCCCAACGGACGTTCGCTTATCGGATTGCGCGCGCCTTGGCGGGACCCTTGTTCGCGGTCGCTGTTTCGTTTGCGATCGGTGGCCTGCTGGTTCTTGCGCTTGGCCGCAATCCCTTCGAAGTCTATGGCGCGTTACTGACGGGCGCGCTCAGCGGTTGGCCCAATCTCTCCGTCACGCTGCAAATGACAACGCCGTTACTGTTCACAGGGTTGGCGGTGGCGCTCGCCTTTCGCTCGGGCATGTGGAACATCGGCGTTGAAGGGCAGATGTTGATGGGCGCGTTGTTCGCTGGCATCGTGGGCTACGCCGCGCCGCTGCCTGACGTGCTAATGATCCCCGCCTGCATCCTGGCCGCTCTGGTCGGCGGCGCCGCCTGGGCCGCCATTCCAGCCGTGCTGCGGGTGTTCGTCGGCGTAAACGAACTCGTGATATGCCTGATGCTGAATCCAATCGCACTCTTGCTGACGGGCTACGTTTCCGCGCGTGTGCTGAAGGCCCCGGGGCCGACTAACAAGCTTCCCGATGTCGTGGACGCGGCGCGACTGACCAACTTTACACTGTACTCGCAGCTCAATACGGGGATCTTCATCGGGCTCGCCTGCTGTATTCTCGTAGCGATATTCAATGTCGCCACCGTGCGCGGCTTCGAATGGAAGTTAATAGGCCTGAACGCGCGCTTCGCAAATTATGGGGGCGTGCGCATCCGATCCAATGTGATCGCCGTCATGCTCACGAGCGGCGCAATCGCGGGCTTGGCAGGGGCCGAGCAGGTGCTGGGTGTTTACGGCGCCTATTACGACAATTTCTCCCCGGGCTACGGTTTCGACGGAATCGCGGTGGCGATGCTCGCGAATTCGAACCCGATCGGCGTGATCCTGTCGTCGTTCCTGTTTGGCGCGCTGAACAGCGGTTCCTCGGTGCTGCAGATGCAGCTTGGCATATCGAAATATCTCGTCCAGGTGCTTCAGTTCCTGGTTGTGCTGATCCTGGCGGCGCAGTTCACGGTTCCCTGGCGTGGACGAAAACGCGCGATCGGCGAAACCAGCCTGGCTGTAACTCTGCCGACGTCTATGCCGGCGGAGCAGAGCACGGCCACGGAGGCGTGACGTTATGCTGACCGATATTGCCTACTCGTCGATCCGGATAGCGACTCCGTTGATCTTCGCGGCGCTGGGCGGCCTGTACACGTTCCAGGCGGGCATCCTGAACATCGCGCTCGACGGCTTCATGATCATCGGCGCCTTTGCCGCGGTGTCGGCCGCCTATGCCTCGGGAAGCCTGACAATCGGAATCCTCGCGGGCGTCGTGTCCTCTGTCGTGCTCGCCGCCGTTCTCGCGCTATTCAACCTTCGATTCCGCGCGCATATCTTTATTGCAGGCATTGCGGTGACCTTTCTCGCCTACGGTCTTACGGCGCTGCTGCTGAAAAGCATGCTCGGACAGGACGGCGTGTTCACTTCGCCGAGCATCCCCGTATTCTCGCCGATCCGCATTCCGGGTCTCGCAGACATGCCGGTCCTGGGGCCCGTGATAAGCGGTCACACACTGCTGGTCTATCTCGCCTATCTCGCGGTGCCCTGCGTCTGGTGGACACTCTATCGCACCCGCTGGGGCTTGCGGGTGCGTATGATCGGCGAGGCGGAGGACGCGGCGCTTTCGGCCGGTGTTCCCGTCGAGCGCATCAAGTTCGAGACTATGGCGCTCAGTGGCCTTTTCTGCGGCCTAGCGGGAGCTTACCTCTCGCTAGGCTACGTCTCGTTGTTCGCCCGGCAGATGAACGACGAGCGAGGCCTCATTGCACTGGCCGCAATTTTCTTTGCCAAGGGGCGTCCGTTTTCAACGACGGCTGTCGCCCTGATGTTTGGAGTTGCGACCGCGCTCGCTGTCCGTCTGCCGCAGTTGACCGGCGCAGCGCCGCAATTGCTGCAGATGATCCCTTACGTCGTCACGGTGTTGGCGTTGGTGATCGTGGGCTGGCGCGCCAAACGCGCCGGCGGCCAAGTCGGCTGGCGATTTGAAACATGATTGACGTTTCCCTATACATCCAACTCTGAGAGGACTTCCATGAGCAAGCGCAAACTGATTCTCGACGTCGATACGGGCACCGACGACGCGGTGGCGATCATGTGCGCCGCCCTGCATCCAGATCTCGAACTGGTGGCGTGCACGACCGTCAACGGCAATGTCGAAGTCCGATATTGCACCAACAATACGTTGCGCGCGTTGGAGTTCGTGGGCCGCGGCGACGTGCCCGTGTTCGAAGGTCTAGACCGCCCGCTGGCGCGTCCAGATTTTCCAGTTCCGCGCGCGCTAAAAGGCGACAACGGCGTCCATGGCAACGAATTGCCGATCCCGAATACGACCTTGCAAAAGCAGGGCGTCAACGCGATCGATTTCCTGATCGACACCTACAGAAACACCACGGATGAGATCGTCTTGATGCCGGTTGGGCCGCTTTCCAACATTGCGGCCGCTCTAGCCGTCTATCCCAAACTCGTCGACCGCGTTCCCGAACTGATCATCATGGGCGGGGCTCATCACAAGGGCAACATAACGCCGTCGGCGGAATTCAACATCTGGGCCGATCCCGAGGCCGCCGCCAAAGTATTTGCAGCAGGATTTCGCAAGGTGACGATGCTGCCGCTTGACGCCACGCACAAAGCCCTGGTCTCGTCCGAGCGCAGCAGGAGGTTGGCGGCGCTGGGGACAAATGCGGGCCTTGCCGCGTCGCGCTTCATCGACCAGCGCATTCGCGCCTATGGCGCCAACCAACCCATGGAAGAGCGCAACTCGGCGCCTGTGCACGACGCGCTTTGCGTCAATTATATGCTAGACCCGAGCGTGGTGACGACCCTGTTCCGGCACGTCGACGTGGAATGCCAGGGCACGCTTACCGTCGGTCGCACCGTGGTCGACACGCACTATCGCAATCTGAAGGAACCAAACTGCCACGTCGCGTTTGGCGCCGATCAAGAGAAATTCTGCGACTTTTTGGAGGAGACGCTCGCACTCGGTCCTAAAGTCGGCTGAGAGAACGGATTCGAGAACGGGCCCGATACGGTTACCGAGCCGTTCCCCTTCATCTTTTCCACGGCAGTGGCCGGCCGATCGATCCAGGCAGTTTCGAGGATCGGCCCAGTCCGGCCAGAACGACGAGCGCTATGACGTAGGGCGCCATTTGCACGACATAGACGCTGACGGGAACGCTGAAAGCCTGCAGCCTTAGTTCAAGGGTTTCCGCGCCGGCGAAGACGAGGCAGGCGAGCGCCGCCCCCAACGGGTTCCAGCGGGCGACGATCAGCGATGCGAGTGCGAGATAACCGCGGCCGCCTGACATGCCATCGGTGAAAGTGCCGATCTGCTGAAGAGACAGCACCGCACCGCCGAGACCGGCAATGGCGCCGCAGGAGACAACGGCGAGCATGCGCACTTTCATCGGTTTGACACCCGAGGCGAATACGGCCTCCGGATCCTCGCCGGTCGCGCGCAGCGTCAAACCGGCCTGGGTCCGGTAGAGGAAAAAATTTAGCGCAAAGCAACCAACAAGCGCCAGATAAGTCAGCGGCGGCTGCACGAATAACAGCTCCCCGACGACCGGCAGTTGGGCGAGACCGGGCAGCGGCCAAGCGGCAAGCGGGTTAAAGTGGATCGCGATCGGCCGTCCGTTGCCCGACAGCACCCGCATGAGGTAGCTGGTCAGGCCCGCGGCCACGATATTGGCCGTCAATCCGGTAACCATGTTGTCGGCTCGGAAACGGACCGTGACGATGGCGACCATCAGACCCATCGCGGCTCCGCACACAACCGCGAGCGCGAGGCCGTCGAGCGCGCTACCGCTCATCCAAGAGCCTACTGCGGCGCCGAAAGCCCCTGCGAGCATCATGCCCTCCAGGCCGACGGCAAAAACGCCCGCGCGCTCGGAAAGTATGCCGCCGAGCGCAGCAAACAAAAGTGGCGTCGCTACGCGAATGGTCGCGGCCAAAAAGTCGATCATGCCCGTCGCACCGTGGCGACCAACACGAACAGCACCGTGAGGCCTTCGATGACCGACACCAGAGCGGACGGTACGCCGATTTGCCGCTGCATCGACTGCGAGCCCGCCTCCAGCAGACCTAGGAACAACGCCGCGGGCACGACCGCCAACGGCTCCAGCGCGCCCAACAGCGCCACCGTCACCGCCTTGAAGCCAAAACCGATCGAAAATCCTTCGATCAATCTGTGCTGCATCCCGAGCACTTCCACCCCGCCGGCAAGCCCCGCCAATGCCCCCGCCAGCAGCATGACCGCCCAAGTCAGCCGGCCTGCCGAGAACCCCGCGTAAGCCGCCGCGCGCCGAGAACTTCCTGCAACGCGCAATGCGAAGCCGAAGGGCGTTCGCCAAAGCGTCAGCGACAGCATAGCCGATGCGGCAAGCGCGATCAGAAAACCCGCATGAGCGCCCGATACAGGCGCCTTCCACAGCCAAGCGGCCGGCGTCAGTTCGGGCGATTGAAGGAAGCCCGCTCCAGACTGTCCCAGCGCTCCCACCAATAGTTGCTGAACAAGCAGCAGCGCGACGAAGTTGAGCAGCAAAGTCACCAGAACCTCGTGCACCCGGCGCCCCAGATGAATCGCAGTCGCGACAGCGGCCCAGAGAGCGCCCAAGGCCGCTGCGCCGAATAGCGATGCGATTGTCGTCAGCGGCGCAGCGGATTCGGGCCAGTGCAGCGCGACCGCCGCCGCGCCTGCTCCACCAAGGGCGATTTGCCCCTCAGCCCCGATGTTGATGACGCCTGCACGAAAGCAAATCGCCACTCCGGAGCCCGCAAGCAGATAAGGAGTCGCCCGGTTGAGCGCGACGCCGAGTTGGTGCGGCGAGCCGAATGCGCCCATCGCCATCGCGTTAAAGGCCGCAAAAGGATTATGCCCGGAAATCGCGACCATGGCCGCAGCGCACAGCAGCGAAAGCAGCGCTGCGACAACGATGCGCCAGCCGACTCCCTC
>JAYTRP010000546.1:0-3530 GCA_043746145.1 Hyphomicrobiales bacterium
TCCATGCGCTCGAGATCCAATGAACTGTGTGATTCAGTCGCTAATTGACTTTCTTTTTGCGCGTAATGACTAGCAAGCAAGTAAACAGATGTTGCATCGGCTCGCCGTTCGAGGCGAGCCTTATTGGTATAGCTACGGTCCGTTGAGCGACTGTAAAGATCATTAGTAAATTTTGGATTATCGTGACTTGCCTTAAGTACATAGCTGGTTTGCTGCTTTCGATTCGGTCCGCATTGACGCCGCGTGACATCGTAGCCGAGTGGGCAAGTTGATCTCACCCAAATCCAGCATCGCGCGGCGCCTCCCTGTTCTCGTCGATCGTGAACGGCTTCCCCGCTGGGGGGCCGCAGAGGATCAAAACACTGGCCCAGCCGAGCCAATTGCGCGAAGACCTAGTTTGCCCCATCTTCGCGACAGGAGGACGCCGCATGAGTCCCTTCACTTTCAACACCTGCGCGAGTGTCGAATTCGGAGTCGGAGCGTTGGACAAGCTCGGCGCCCTCTCGCGGCCACGGATCGGCGCGCGCGCGTTTCTCGTCTCCGACGGCGGCATGGTCACGACTGGAATTGTCGCTCGCGCATTGTCGAGCCTCGCGGCGGCGGGAGTCGCGGCGACGATTTTCACCGATGTCGTGGCGGATCCGCCCGCTGAAATGATCCTGCGCGCGGTTTCCGAAGCGGTCGCCTGCGGCGCAACCGGCGTGATTGGCCTGGGCGGCGGTTCCACGCTGGATACCGCTAAGCTGGTCGCCTTGCTGGCGCCGGGCCACGAGACGCTGAAAGACGTCTTCGGCGTTGGCAATGCGAAGGGCCCGCGCCTGCCGCTGATCCTGATTCCGACCACGTCTGGAACCGGGTCCGAGGTCACGCCAATCTCGATCGTCACCACCGGCGAGAACGAAAAAATGGGCGTCGTCTCGCCAGTCATCCTTCCCGACCTCGCCTTGCTCGATCCCGAACTGACCCTCGGCCTGCCCGCTGCGGTGACCGCCGCGACCGGCGTCGATGCAATGGTGCATGCCATCGAGTCGTTCGCCTCGACGAGCGCGAATAATAACCCGCTTTCGCGCGCGCTCGCCAAACAGGCGCTCTCGCTGCTAGGCGGCGCGATCCTGATGGCCGTCCACAGCGGTTCCGATATTGCAGCCCGCTCGGACATGCTGCTCGGCTCGATGCTGGCCGGCCAGAGCTTCGCCAATTCGCCGGTCGCCGCGGTGCACGCGCTCGCTTATCCCCTTGGCGGCCACTTCCACATTCCGCATGGGCTGTCCAACGCGCTCGTGCTCCCCCATGTGCTCCGGTTCAATGGCGCGCAGGCGCCGGGTCCCTACATTGAGATCGCGCCCTACGCCTTCCCCCACCTCGCGCGCCTCGAAGGTCGAGCGCGCGCGCAGGCTTTCTTCGATGCGTTGCAGCAGCTCTCAGCGGATTGTGGTCTGCCGCAACGCCTGCGCGACGTCGGCGTGCCCGAGGATATCTTGCCAAGACTGGCGCGCGACGCGATGAATCAGAAGCGCCTGCTCGTCAACAATCCCCGGGAAGTCAGCGAAGCCGACGCCCTCGACATCTATCGCAAGGCTTGGTGAACTCATGGCCAACTCGCTCGATCTTCGCGACCCTTCACTGCTCGAAACCCGCGCGCTGATCGGCGGCGAGTGGACGGATTCGCCCAAGCGCTTCGCCGTGCGCAACCCCGCCAATGGCGCCGTGGTCGCCGAAGTGGCCGATGTCGGCGTGGCGGGCGCGAAGGCCGCAATCGACGCCGCCGAGAAAGCCCGATCCGGTTGGGGCGCCAAGACCGCACGCGAGCGCGGCGCAATCTTGGGCAAGTGGAACCGCCTGATGCTCGACAATGCCGACGACCTCGGCGCCATCCTCACGGCCGAAATGGGCAAGCCGCTCGCCGAGGCCAAGGGCGAGATCGCTTACGGCGCCAGCTTTATAGAGTGGTTCGCCGAGGAAGGCCGGCGAGTCTACGGCGATGTCGTGCCCGGCCATCAGCCGGACAAGCGGATTCTGATCCTCAAGCAGCCGATCGGCGTCGCCGCCTCGATTACGCCGTGGAATTTTCCCAACGCTATGCTCGCGCGTAAAGTTGGTCCGGCGCTCGCCGCGGGTTGCACGTTCGTCGCGCGGCCGTCCGAATTGACCCCGCTTTCCGCGCTGGCGATGGCGGTGCTTGGCGAACGCGCGGGCCTGCCGGCGGGCGTGTTGAACGTCGTCACCGGCGAGGACCCGTCGGGCGTCGGCCAGGAGTTTTGCGCCAATCCCAAGGTCAAGAAGATTTCGTTCACCGGCTCGACCAGGGTCGGCGCGATCCTGATGCGACAGGCCGCCGACGGCATCAAGAAACTGAGCCTCGAGCTTGGCGGCAACGCGCCGTTCATCGTGTTCGACGACGCCGATCTCGACAAGGCGGTCGAGGGGGCAATGATCGCGAAATACCGCAACGCCGGCCAGACCTGCGTCTGCGCCAACCGCATCTACGTGCAACGAAGTGTCCACGACGCATTCGCGCGCAAGCTCACGGCGGCGGTCGAAGCGCTAAAAGTCGGCGACGGCATGGCGCCCGGCGTGCAGATCGGCCCGCTGATCAGCCCCGCGGCGCTGAAGAAGGTCGAGGCTCATGTCGCGGACGCGCTCGCCCACGGCGCGAAGTTGGAAACCGGCGGCAAGCGCCATCCCGCTGGCGCGCTATTCTACACGCCAACCGTGCTTAGCGGCGCGACGCGCGACATGAAGCTCGCGAGCGAGGAAACATTCGGGCCGATCGCGCCGCTGTTCGCCTTCGACACCGTCGATGAAGTGATCGCGATGGCGAACGACACCGACGCCGGCCTCGCCTCCTATTTCTACGCCCGCGACCTCTCGCGCGTGTGGAAAGTCGCGGAGGCGCTGGATTACGGCATGGTCGGCGTCAACACCGGCCTGATCTCAACCGCGGAGGCGCCGTTCGGCGGCGTAAAGACTTCGGGGTTCGGCCGCGAGGGGTCAAAGTATGGGATCGACGAGTATTTGACGATCAAGTATGTTTGTATGTCGGTTTGAGAGACCGCACGAAGATTGTTTGTAGCCTTGAGCAAACGTCGACAGGTTGAGCAGAACGATCCAATTCTCGCCCGGATCCGCGCCGCGCTTGGCAAAACCTATGGACCGCGCCTAGAGCGGGTGGTGCTGTTTGGATCGCGCGCACGGGGCGACGCGCGAGCGGACTCGGATTACGACGTTGCGGTTTTTCTGCGAGACACTGAGGGACTTTGGCAAGAAAGCGGACGTTTGGCCGAAATTGGAACAGACATCCTGTTCGACACGGGAGCAGTAATCAACGGGTCGTCGCGGACAACCAACTCGCGGAAGCGGCCGGACGCGCGGCATATCTCGCCGCTTATCATGCGGCGCAGCCTTATATTTTTGAGAACACTGGCAAAGCCGCGAAGACCCAGGGTGGCGTGCGCAGCGAGTTCGCGCGTCTCGCCAAGGCCGATAAGCGCATAGATCGGACCTTTCCAACATTTCTCGCGTGCGCATAT
>JAYTRP010000547.1:0-10872 GCA_043746145.1 Hyphomicrobiales bacterium
CGTATCGCGGGATCGGCCATCATCTCCAGCGCCGCCGCCCACGCGGCCTTCGCCGCCGCGACGTCTCGCGCGCGGTCCTGCGTCTCCCAGGTGAAGCCTTCGCCCATGGTTTTCCAGATCATCTGGTCGCCGTAGCGCGTGAAGGCGAGCCGCTCGCCGGTCTCCCACGCGCCCTTGATGAACTGCACCACGCCGACCTTCCAACCACGGCCGAGCGCGCGCAGCGCCAGCCCGAACGCAGCGGTCGACTTGCCCTTGCCCGGCCCCGTGTTGACCATCAGCAGGCCCTTCGACGCAATCGTCTTCGAGGCCACCTCGGCGTCCTGCACGGCCTTGCGCTTGCGCATCTTGTCGCGATGGCGGGTGTTATCGTCGACCGAATCCATGGAAACCCAACCCTGCGTTGACACGTTCGCCCCCCAAGCCTACCACAAGGCGTCGAACGGTCCTCGCGAAAGCGAGGCTAAGAGGGAATGCGGTGTCTATGCCGCAGCTGCCCCCGCAACTGTAAGTGGGAAGTTCGCGCCAGAGCCACTGGAGAGATCCGGGAAGGCGGCGCGAGCGTCAAATCCTACGAGCCAGGAGACCTGCCGCCGACGAACTGTGCCGAAGCGGACGGGGCGTCGCGCTTGGGTCGGGACGGCGCCAGTCGCCTCCTGTTGACGCCCCATTGCGCTTTTGGCGCTAGGGAGGTCGGTTGTCGGAATCCATCAAATCGGTGGTGGTCCACGTCTGTACGACTTGCCGGGCGGAAGGCGAGCCGTTGGAGCCGCGCGAGCAACGCGCAGGCGCCAGGCTATTCGAGGCGCTTTTGACCGCACGCACGGATGACGACCCCGAGGTGATCGGAGTCGAGTGCCTGAGCGTCTGCAAACGCCCCTGCACCTTGGCCTTTTCGGCGCCGGGCGCTTGGACCTATGTCTATGGCGACTTCCCGCCCGAGACGGACGCGCGGGAAATTCTGGCGACCGCGCGGCTCTACGGCGAATCCCCGCAAGGGCTGATCCCGTGGAAGCAGCGCCCGCAGGCGTTCAAAAAGGGCGTCGTCGCCCGCATTCCCGCCCTCACCCAGGAGTCCGCTTGACCGACCTGCATAAAATCCCCGCCACCATCGTCACCGGCTTTCTCGGAGCGGGCAAGACGACGATGATCCGTCACCTCCTGGAAAACGCGGGTGGACGGCGCATTGCACTGGTCATCAACGAATTCGGCGACGTCGGCGTCGACGGCGATATTTTAAAATCCTGCGGCGTCGAATCCTGCAAAGAAGAAAACATCGTCGAGCTTGCCAATGGCTGCATCTGCTGCACCGTCGCCGACGACTTTTTGCCTGCGATCGAGTCGTTGCTGAAGCGCTCGGACTCGATCGACCACATCATTATTGAAACCTCCGGCCTCGCGCTGCCCAAGCCGCTGCTGAAAGCGTTCGACTGGCCGCAGGTGCGCGCTAGGCTGACCGTCGACGGCGTGATTGCGGTGGTCGATGCGTCGGCGGTGTCGGAGGGAAGGTTCGCCGACGATGCCGTGAAGATGGCCGCGCAACGCGCCGCCGACCCCTCGGTCGATCACGACAATCCGTTGGAGGAGGTCTACGAGGACCAGTTGCTCTGCGCCGACATCGTCATTCTCAACAAATCAGACCTATTGACGGCCGAGGAAGGCCAACGCGTGGCGCGGCAAGTCGAAACTGTGGCGCGACGCCAAGTTAAGGTTGTCGCGACGAAGGAGGGGCGGATCGACGCGGACATCGTGCTCGGCCTGAAATCCGGCGCTGAAGACGATCTCGCCGCGCGCCCCTCGCACCACGATTCCGAGGAAGGGCACGACCACGACGATTTCGAATCCTTCGTGGTCGCCATTCCCGCGATCGTCGATCAGGCCGCCTTCGTGAACCGGCTCACCGAGATCGCGGGCCGTCACGACGTGCTGCGCATGAAGGGTTTTCTCGACGTCGCGGGCAAGCCGATGCGGCTGCTTGTTCAAGGGGTTGGCGCACGTTTCCGCCAGCAATACGACCGGATGTGGCGTCCCGGCGAGGAACGCCTGGGCCGTCTCGTCGTAATCGGCCAGAAGGGCCTGGATCGTCAGGCGATCGAAGCGGCACTGGCCTGAAAGAACGCCATGCACCTGCTGCGCACGGAACTCCGATCGCTCGATGAAACGGCCCCGGCCGTGGATCTCGGGCAGTCGCGCGCGGATATCGTGGTGCTGTCGTTCGCCGACAGCGATCTCGCCGTGCTCGCGAAGGCGTGGGAGTCGCTGCAATCGGAAAACGTGAGCGCGCGTGGGCTTTCGCTACGGCTGGCGAGCCTCGCCGACCTCAAGCACCCCTATTCCGTCGATCTCTACGTCGAAAAGGTCATTGCGCACGCCCGCTTCGTGCTCGTGCGGCTGCTCGGCGGGCTCGACTATTGGAAGTACGGCGTCGAGGAAGTCGCGCGCGCGGTGCAGCGAACGGGCGCGCCTCTCGCGATCATCCCCGGCGAGCCGCGCGAGGACCCGCGCCTCACAGAAGCCTCGACGATTGTCGGCGCCGATTGGGCGCGGCTTGGGCAGTGGATGCTCGCGGGCGGCGTCGATAATTCCGAGCAGGCGCTGCGCTTCGCATTGGCGAGTATCGGAGTTCCCTGCGCCTTCGCCGAGCCGGTCGACAGCGCGCATTTCGGCCTTTACGAGCGAGCGCGCCGCAAGCGCCAAGATGCGCCGCGCGCGCTGGTCGTGTTCTACCGATCGTCCTGGCTCGCCGGCGACGTCGAGCCTTACGAGCAGCTCGCCGACAGCCTCGCCGACCAGAATTTCGACGTGCGAGCGGCGTTTGTCACGAGCCTGAAGGACCCCGGCGCGGTTCCCGAATTGCAGGCGTTTCTGAAGCGCGAACGCCCCGACGTGATCCTCAACGCGACCGCGTTCTCCGCTAGGCTCGAGGATGGATCGACCGCCTTCGACGTCTGCGACGCGCCTGTGTTCCAGGTCGCCGCCAGCATTGGCCGGCTAGAGTCTTGGCAGGCGTCGGCGCGCGGCTTTTCGCCCGCTGATCTCGCCATGAATGTGGTGCTTCCGGAATTCGACGGGCGGATTTTCGGGGCCGCTATCGCCTTCAAGGCCGAGCGGACACGGATTGAAAACCTGGAATATTCCCCGCTGCGCAGCGAGCCGCACCGGGGCGCGATCGACCATGTCGCCGCGCTCGCGGCAGGCTGGGGGAAACTGGCGCGCACTGCCCCGGCGGAGAAACGACTGGCCTTCATCCTCTCCGATTATCCCGGCAAAGGCGGCCGCGCGGGCTACGCGGTCGGCCTCGACACCTTCGCCTCGGTCAGCGAGATCGTGAAGCGGCTTGCGCGCGAGGGTTATCGGCTGGGCGTCGCGCCCGACCCGGCCAAACTCGCGGCCGAGCTGACAGGGCCGACCTCCGCGGCGATCGATTTGGCCGCGTATCGCGCACGGCTGGACGCGCTGCCGGAGGATTTCGTCGCCTCCGTCCGCGCTTGTTGGGGCGAGCCGGAGAGCGACACAGCTTGCGAAAACGGCGGCTTTCGCTTCGCGTACGTCCGTCTCGGCGCGAGTGTCGTCGCGCTGCAGCCGGACCGCGGCCATGGCGCGTCCCGCAAGGAAGATTTCCACGATCCCTCGCTGCCGCCGCGCCACGCGTATGTCGCCTTCTATATCTGGCTGCGCGAGATCGAACGCGTGCATGCAATCGTCCATGTTGGCGCGCATGGCACGCTGGAATGGCTGCCCGGCAAGGCGGTCGCACTGTCGCCGGCCTGCGCGCCCCGCGTGGTGCTGGGTCCAGTTCCGCTGATCTACCCATTCATAGTCAACAACCCCGGCGAGGCGGCGCAAGCCAAGCGCCGCGCCGGCGCCGTGACGCTGGGCCATCTGACGCCACCGCTGATCGTCGCAGGCGCCCACGGCGGTGTCGCCGAGATCGAAGGCCTGATGGACGAATATGCCGAAGCGCAGGCGTTGGATCCCCGCCGCGCCCGCCGCCTCGCCGAACTGATCCGTGCACGAGCCGAGGAGACGGGACTAGCCGAGGAGGCCGGACTTGGCGCGAGCCTCGATCCCGAGGAGGCGCTAGCGCGGCTCGACGCGTGGCTGTGCGACCTCAAGGAGATGCGGATCGGCGACGGTCTGCATGTGTTTGGCCGCGTGTTGGCGCCGGAGCGACGGGCCGCAATGTTGGAGGCGATGACGCCGGCGGATGAAAGCGCGAACGCCGATAAGCTCGCTGATCCCCCTCCCCCCTCGTGGGGGAGGGCAGGGGTGAGGGGCTCTCGCGGCGAGTCACCTGTCGCCGATCAGCCCTCTGGCGACGTTCCCCTCCCTAGCCCTCCCCCACAAGGGGGGAGGGAACCATCGCCGCAGGGACAGAGGGAGGCTCTCCTCGACGCCTGCGCTCCATCCGAAATGGACGCCCTCGTCCGCGCGCTCGCCGGCAAACGCGTTGCGCCCGGTCCCGGCGGCGCTCCTACGCGAGGCCGCCTCGACACGCTCCCAACCGGACGCAATCTCTATTCCGTCGACCCGCGCGCGATACCGACCCGCACCGCCTGGGAACTCGGAACCCGCGCGGCGCAGGAATTCCTCGCCCGCTACGCCCAGGACCATGGTGACTGGCCGCGCCGCGTCGTGTTCGATCTCTGGGGCAGTTCGACCATGCGCACGGGCGGCGAGGACCTCGCGCATGCTATGGCGCTGATCGGCGTGCGGCCGATCTGGGACCATGCCTCGAACAGAGTCTCCGGCTTCGAGATTCTAACCCCCGCCACTCTGGGCCGTCCCAGAGTCGACGTGACGCTTCGGATTTCCGGCCTGTTCCGCGATGTCTTTCCCGCCCAGATCGCCATGTTCCACGCCGCCGCTGAAGCCGTGTCCGAGCGCGACGAAACCGACGAGGACAATCCGCTGGCGCAGGCGGCTCGCGAGGGTCAGGCGGTCGCGCGCGTGTTCGGCGCTGCGCCCGGCGCGTATGGAACCGGCGTTGGACGCATGGCGCTAGAGGGCGACTGGACCTCGGCGGCGGAACTTGGCGCCGCCTATCTCGCGGCGACTTCGCACGCTTACGAAGGTGAGGCGTCCCGGAAAACCGCCGAATTCGCAGAGCGCGTCGCTCAAGCCCAGGCCTACGTCCACGTTCAGGATGCGCCAGGGCAAGACGTGCTCGACTCCGACGCCTTTGCCGAACATGAAGGCGGCTTTGCCGCAGCCGCCGCATCGGCGGGCGCTCGGCCCGCGCTGTATCACCTCGACGCGACCGATCCGCAGGCGCCGAAGGTCCGAACTGTCGCGCAGGAGATCGCGCGGGCGCTACGGGCGCGTGCGACCAATCCGCGCTGGCTCGAAGGCCAGATGCGTCACGGTTTTCGCGGCGCGGCGGAAATTGCCGAGAGCGTCGACAATCTGTTCGTGTTCGCGGCGACCACCGACGCGGTTCCGGATCGCATGTTCGACCTGATGTTCGACGCCGTCTGCGCGGATTCGCAGGTGCGCGATTTCTTGAGAGAGGCCAATCCGCAAGCCGCGGCGGCGATCGCCAAAAGGTTTGCCGACGCGATCGATCGCGGCCTCTGGACGACGCGGCGTAACAGCGCCCCGGCGCTGCTCGACGCGCTGCGAGGCGCGCCATGAATGCTGGAGCTAAGGTCGAAGGCTGGTGCCCCGGTGCGCTGCGCCCAATGGAAACCGGCGATGGGCTGATCGTGCGCCTGCGGCTCTCCTGCGGGGAGCTCTCGCCAAGTCTCGCCGCCGACATCGCGGACTGGGCCGACGCGTTCGGCAATGGCCAGATCGACTTGTCCGCTCGCGCGAACCTGCAACTGCGCGGCGTCTCTTATGCGACCCAGCCGCCGTTACTCGCCGCATTGGCGGCGCGGGGATTGCTCGACGCGAACGCCGAGGCGGAAGCGGTGCGCAACGTTCTTGTTTCGCCGTTCGCGGGCGTCGCGGGGCCGCTCGATCTGCGCCCGATCGCCAGGGCGCTCGAGGCCGAGCTTTCCAGCAATGCGCGCCTGTGGAAGCTTCCCGGCAAGTTTGGCTTTTCGCTCGACGCAGGGCCATACCCGCTTGGCGAGCTGGGGACGGACGTCGCATTCGAGGCGATCGACGCGAGCAGTTTTTGCGTCCGGCTCGCCGGGGCGTCGGCGTCGCCGCTCGGCCCAGTCGCCGCTGAGACTCTGGTCGCGGTTGCGGTCGCTGTCGCCGAGGCTTTTCTCGCGCTTGAACCGACTTCGCGGCGGATGCGCGAGGCGGTCGGCCGGTTTGGGATCGAGGCCTTGGGGAAGGCCGCCGGCCTTGCGCCAATGGAGCCCAGCATTCCCAGGCAAGCGCGACCGCTGGCTGATTTGCTTAGCGTTCACGAAAGCTTCGCCAGCGCCGCCCTGCCCTTCGGGCGTATTCACGCCCGCGATCTACGAACTCTCGGCAGCGCAGGCGCATCGCTACGCCTCACGCCCTGGCGCATCATCCTCGCTCTCGCCGATTTCTCCGCTCCCTTGCGGAGGACGGAGTCACCGCCCACTCGGATGAATTTGCCGCTTGCCTCGGCGCTTGCCAAGCCCCCTCCCCCCTCGTGGGGGAGGGTAGGGGTGGGGGGCTCTCGCGGCGAAACCCTTGGCGCAGAACAGCGCGCCGGCCCCGCCCCCCTCCCTAACCCTCCCCCACGAGGGGGGAGGGAACTGGCGCGCGCCTTATCCGCCACGGACCTCATCCTCGACGCTAATGACCCGCGCCTAAGGATCGCGGCATGCCCCGGCGCTCCCGCTTGCAACAAAGCCACGATGGAAACCCGAGCGACCGCCACAGCGCTAGCGCAGGTGATCGCCCGCGCCCCCGGTTCAGGCCTCCTCCTGCACATCTCCGGCTGCGCAAAAGGCTGCGCGCATCCCGCCCGGGCGCCCTATACGATCATCGCCGACAGCGGAACCTACGCTCTCATCCACAATGGCCGCGCCGGCGACACGCCAACCGCTCGCGGCCTCAGCCGAGATGCGCTGCGAGCCGCGTTGGAGGGAGCTTCGTGACGGCCGAACTCGCCTACATCCGTGACCCCGACGCAATCTACCTCCGCTCGTTCGCGATCATCCGGGCCGAGGCGGATCTTGAGCGCTTTGACGCCATCGAGGAACGCGTCGCCGTGCGCGCCATTCATGCCTGCGGCATGACCGATCTCGCCGCGGACATCGTTTTTTCAAAAGGCGCGGCGCAGGCGGGCGCCGAGGCGCTGAAAGCAGGCGCCCCCATTTTCTGCGACGCCGAGATGGTCGCGCGCGGCGTGACCCGGTCCCGGCTGCCCGCCAACAACGAAGTGATTTGCACCCTCACGCATCCGGAAATCGCCGACCTGGCCAGAGAGCACAGCACGACGCGCTCGGCCGCAGCTGTGGAATTTTGGCGCGACAGGCTCGGCGGCAGCGTGGTGGCGATCGGCAATGCGCCGACCGCGCTTTTTCGCTTGCTCGAGATGATCGACGCGGGCGCGCCTCGGCCAGCGTTGATCATTGGCGTGCCCGTAGGCTTCGTCGGGGCCGCGGAATCAAAAGACGCCTTGATCGCCCGGTCGAATCTGCAGCACATGGCCGTAACAGGCCGAAGGGGAGGAAGCGCGATCGCCGCAGCCGCCGTGAACGCCCTGGCGAGCGCGAAGGAATGAGCGTGGCGGGAACCTTGTTTGGGATAGGCCTGGGGCCGGGCGATCCCGAGTTGCTGACCGTCAAGGCCGTGCGGCTGATCGCGGAATGCCCCGTGGTCGCCTATTTCGCCAAATCCGGCCGACGGGGAAACGCGCGCGCGATAGCCGACCGCTGGATTCCCACGACCTGCGAGGAAATGCCGCTCTACTACCCCGTCACGACCGAAATCCCGTTCGAACATCCCGATTACGCCGCCGCGCTTGCAGCGTTTTACGCCGAGGCGGCCGACGTCCTTGCCGAGCGGCTCGACCGCGGGCTCGACGTCGCGCTTCTCGCGGAAGGCGATCCGCTATTCTACGGCTCGTTCATGCATCTGTTCATTCGCCTGCGCGACCGTCACTCGGTCCGCATCATTCCCGGCGTCACGGGAATGGCTGGCTGTTCGGCGATCGCTGCGGCGCCGATGACCTGGGGCGACGACGTGCTGTCGGTGCTTCCCGGCACCCTTCCCTTTCCCGAGCTGGTCGCGCGCCTCAAGGCATGTGACGCCGCAGTGGTGATGAAGCTCGGGCGCCATTTTGAGAAGGTGAAGGCGGCCATAGAGGAAGCCGGCCTGCTCGCGCGCGCGATCTATGTCGAGCGCGGCACAATGGATAATGAACAAGTGCAGCCGCTGGCGGAAAAGCGCGACGGCGTGGCCCCCTATTTCTCGCTGATCCTGCTGCCGGGCCAGGGCCGGCGTCCATGAGCAAAAGCCTGTACATGGGTAATGGCAAGCTGTTCGTGATCGGCCTCGGCCCAGGACCCGCGCGCTGGCTGACTCCTGAAGCGAGCGAGGCGCTGGCTGATATCACCGACCTCGTCGGCTATGCCCCCTATGTCGAGCGCGCCCCGCATCGCGAAGGCGTAACGATCCACGCCAGTGACAACAGGGTCGAACTCGACCGCGCGCGGCTGGCGCTCACGCTCGCCGCGGACGGCGGGCGCATCGCGATCGTCTCGGGCGGCGATCCCGGCATTTTCGCCATGGCAGCCGCCGTGCTGGAAGCCGTCGAGAATGGACCTGCGGATTGGCGGAGCCTCGACATATCAGTGCTGCCCGGCGTCAGCGCGATGCAGGCTGCGGCCGCTCGCCTAGGCGCCCCGCTCGGCGGCGACTTCTGCGTGATCTCGCTCTCTGACAATTTAAAGCCGTGGCCAATCATCGTGCGTCGGCTGAAGGCGGCCTGCGACGGCGATTTCGCAATCGCGATCTACAACCCCGCGTCCCGTGCGCGTCCGCGCCAGATCCATGACGCCTTCGCCTTGTTGCGCGAATGGCGCCCGCCCGAAACGCTGCTGGTTTTCGCGCGCGCGATTGGCCGCGACGACGAAGCAGTGACGATCACGACATTGCAGGAAGCCGATCCCTCGCTGGCCGACATGAGCACGCTGGTGCTTGTCGGCGCCTCGACGACGCGGCTTGTCGCCCGCGACGGCGGCCAACCTTGGCTATTGACGCCGCGCTCCTATGGGGCGGCGCTATGATCGTCGAGCCACGCCACGACTTGCGCGAGTTCGTAGAGCACGAGCGCTCGCTGCGGTGGCGGTTTGATCATCACCACCGGCAGCCCCAATTGCCGCGCAGCGTCGATCTTCGCCCGCGTCGCTTCCCCGCCCGAATTCTTGCTCACGACCAGATCGATGCAGCGGCTTCGCATCAGGTCAAGCTCATCGGCGACCGAGAATGGCCCGCGCGCGAGCATCAGTTCCACCGAGGCGGGCAACAATTCAGGGGACGGCGCATCTATCGTCCGCAACACGAAATGTGCGCCAGATTGCGCGAACGCCGCCAGTTGCAACCGCCCCACGGTCAGAAACACCACCTTTGCCCCAGCAATCTCCTGAGCCGCCTGCTCGGCCGAATTTGTCTCGATCCAATGATCCCCTTCGACGGGGCTCCACGGCGGCCGCGTAAAGACAGCCAGCGGGACGTCCGTGCGCGCGCAAGCCTGGGCGGCATGTGCGGAAATCTGCGCGGCGAACGGATGCGTGGCGTCTACGACTGCGTCGACCGCCTGCTCGCGGAGATAGTTCTCCAGCCCCTCGACGCCGCCAAAGCCACCGATCCGCACCGAAATCGGCGCGACGGCCGGGCTTGCGGTGCGGCCCGCGAGCGAGAGAACTGCCGCTATATCCCGGCGTCCAGCGAGCTGTCGCGCGAGCGCGCTGGCCTCGCTGGTTCCCCCGAGAATGAGCAGCCGCATCAGCCTTTTTCCGCCTTCCCGGCTCCTCTGGCAAGCGCTGACGCAAGGCGCCGATCATGAGCGTCGCGCGCTGGCTTTCCGTGATCGGGCTCGGCGAGGACGGAGGGCTCTCCCCTGCCGCAACGCAGCTTCTGTCGCAAGCCTCGCTGGTTGTGGGCGGAGCCCGCCATCTCGCCATGATCGGCAAAACGCCCGGCCGACAAATGGCTTGGCCATCGCCGATCGAGAACGCATTTCCCGCCATTCTCGCAAAGCGTGGCGAGCCGGTCTGCGTGCTAGCGACCGGTGACCCGTTCTTCTATGGTGTCGGATCGGTGCTGGCGACGATCGTTGCGCCGGCTGAAATGGTCTGCCTGCCCCAGCCTTCCGCCTTCAGTCTGGCAGCCGCAAGACTGGGATGGGCGTTGCAGGATTGCGCGCTCGTTTCGCTGCACGGCCGCGCGCTCGACCGGATCGTGCCGCATCTGCATCCCGGAGCGAAGATTCTGGCGCTATCCTGGGACGGAGAAACGCCCGCTCGCGTGGCGGCACTGCTCTGTGAGCACGGTCTCGGCGGCTCGACTCTGACGATCTGCGAAGCGCTTGGCGGCCCGCGCGAGCGAATGCGATCCGTCACTGCGGCTACGTTCGACTTGGCTCAGGTTAATCCGATGAATACGATCGCCCTTGAAATCGCGGGGAGTTCGCCCTTGCGCATCCCCCCTCGGGCGCCTGGCCTTCCCGAAGAATGGTTCGACAACGACGGGCAGATCACCAAAGCCGAGATGCGCGCTTTGACGATTTCGGCGCTGGCGCCACGGCCCGGCGAAACCCTGTGGGACATAGGCTCCGGCTCAGGATCGGTCGCGATTGAATGGCTACTGTCCGATCCTGCGACGCAAGCCGTTGCGATCGAGCGCCGTCCTGACCGTTGCGCCCGCATTGCCGGCAACGCCGCCGCGCTGGGCGTCTCCCGCCTACGCGTCGTGCAAGGCGACGCGCCCGCTGTTTTG
>JAYTRP010000548.1:0-3514 GCA_043746145.1 Hyphomicrobiales bacterium
GACGGATTTTTCCGGATTGAGCCGCGTGGGATTGATCTAGTGTTGAAGTCGCTGATCGCGTGAGGAGGCGATGGGCCTATCTCAGGCCGCGAAGGTCCGGTCAGCCGCGCTGTAAGCGACACATTACCAAAGCCGCACACTCACCAAACGTTGACTTGCGGTTTTGGGCAGACCCACATCAACTCCTTTTCACCAGCTGACATTGAGCAATGGGGATGCAGTTCTGAGGTGAAAGATAGCATCAGGCAATGATTTTAAAGAATACCATCGATTATATTCACGTACAGATCCGTCGTTATGCTAATGTGTTAGACGGGTTGCATTCTTATTTTCAAAATTCAGTAAAGCGTTAGATTTATGCTTTCGTGTCAGAGACAACGTGCGACGAAATCGACCTAAATGACTACGCGCAGCCATGCTTTGAGCGAACTAAGCGAATGCGTATTGGCGACGTTTGCCGAACAGTGTCTGATTTCTGTCAGGCGAGCCGCCCCTCAATTAAAGAGCGAATATCTCGAGACGGGAGGACTTTGAAGCCGGCTCGAATCCCGAAAAGATGCAAATAGTCCAAATCTCGCGTTGCAGCGCCCCACTTCAATGCTGAACAGTCAAACTTTCGCATATTGTCGCACTACGGCCCTCACCACCGCGCTAAGCCCCCCATGCAGCGCGCCTTCATGCAGGTCTGTCTCGACCTCCTCCAACAGCTCGAACTCCGCCCCGGCGAAATCGCCGTGCAGTTCTTGCGCGCGATAGAGCAGCGCCGCGTCGCGGGGGCCGCCGCGGGCGCCGGCTTGCTGGCGGGCGATCTGGTCGGGCGTAAAAGCCTCGAGCACGATACGGCCGCCCGGCTTCAACGCAGCCAGCGCACGCAAGTGAAGCTCGCGCCGGTCCGGAGCCAACAGGTGCAGATACATCAGAGCGATCACGTCGTAGCGCTGCTCGGGCCAGTCCCAGCGTAGCGCGTCCGCTTCAATTGCGTTGACGGCGACGCCCCGCTGCGCCGCGAGCCGCTGGGCTTTCGCCACGCCCTCGGGGGACAGATCGAACGTATCGACGATGAGGCCTTGTTCAGCGAGCCAGACGCCGTTGCGCCCTTCGCCATCGCCGGGCGCGAGCGCCGACATTCCGGCAAGCAGTTGCGCGCGGCGTGAAGCGAGAAACGCGTTCGGCGCAAGCCCGTAGGCATAATCCTCGCCCGCATAGCGCTGGTCCCAGAACGCCGCCCCTGCCGTATCGGTCATTGCGCCCTCTCCGTTTCGCGCCAGCGCGCCCTAGTGTTTGCTCAGCCGAAAGCTCTCACGACAGCTAGGAAATCCGCGGCCTTCAGGCTCGCCCCGCCGACCAGCGCGCCGTCGACATTGAGTAGGCCGAGCAGGTCTTTCACGTTTTCCGGTTTCACCGAGCCGCCGTAGAGGATGCGCATGGTCGCGCCTGCCTGATTGCAGATTTCCTTGAGCAGCGTGCGGATCGACGCGTGCATGGCGGCGATGTCACTCGGCGTCGGCGTCATGCCGCTGCCGATGGCCCAGAGCGGCTCATAGGCGACGATGGTGTTTTCAGAGGTCGCGGAATCAGCGAGCGACCCCCGAACCTGTGCGCTGACCACAGCGATCTCCTCGCCCGCCTCGCGCTCGTTGCCGGTCTCGCCGACACAGACAATTGCGATCAACCCGGCCCGCACCGCCGCTTCCGCCTTCGCTTTGACGATCGCGTTGGTCTCGGAATATGCCGTTCGGCGTTCGGAATGGCCGACGATCACGAAACTTGCGCCCGCGTCCTTGATCATCTCCGCCGATACCGACCCGGTGAACGGGCCGAACGCTTCGGAATGGCAATCCTGCCCGCCTAGTGCGATTCCGCTGCCTTCGAGCCGCTCGGCCGCGGAGCAGAGCAGGGTTAGCGGCGGGCAGACCGCGACCTGCGTTTTGCAAGCGGCGCCGGTTTCAATCCCTTGGCGGATCGCTACGATTTCGCCGAGCGCGTTCTTGAGACCGTTCATCTTCCAATTGCCAGCAACCAGCGGGCGAACGCTAGGGGTCATCGTTTCCTCCCATGGAAAGTTTGGCGGACTATCACTTCGCTGCCAACTAGGCAAAACGTCACCCGCTCGTTAGATAGGCGCGCGGCGCGACTGGCGGCGCCTAAGACGAGAGACGCAAGGCGAACATGCTCGACGGAATGAGAAAAGCGGCCCAAGGCGTGATCGGCCGCATCGTGATGACGATTGTCATGGGCCTCATCATCGTCAGCTTCGTGATCTGGGGCGTCGGCGACATGCTGCGCGGGTCCAGCTCGGATACGGTCGCGACCGTCGGTTCGTCCAAGATCAGCGGGCAACAGTTTCAGACCGAGTTCCAGAACACGCTCTATCAGTTCCAGCAACGCACCCGGCAGGCCATCAACGCGCAGCAGGCGCGTGCGCTCGGCGTCGACGGCCAAGTGCTCGGCCGACTGATCTCCGACGCGGCGCTCGACGAGCGCACCCGCTCCCTTGGCCTGGCGATTTCCGACCAGACGATCGCGGAGGCCGCGCGCAACGACCCGGAACTCGCGGGGCCGGACGGCAAGTTCGACCGCGGCAAGTTCGATCAAGTGTTGCGCGAATCCGGCCTGACCGAGCCTGCGTTTTTTGCGCAGCAACGCCGAGTTTATCTCCGCCAACAATTTACCTATTCCGTATTCGACGGGTTCGGCGCGCCCACGGCGCTGACGGAACAACTCGCCGGCGCCAAGAGCCAGACGCGAGCGATCGACTATTTCACGCTGACGCCCAGCGCCGTCGGCGACATCCCCGCGCCGGCTGCGGACGTGCTGAAAGCCTGGTACGAAGAGCGCAAGTCTGACTACCGGGCGCCTGAATATCGCGGACTCGACATTGTCGAGGTCACGCCCGCCTCCCTCGCCAAGCCCGATGCGGTGAACGATGCCGATGCGAGAGCGGCGTATGAGAAGGACAAAGGGACAAAGTACTCGACCCCGGAAAAACGCAAGCTGCAGCAGATCGTGTTTCCGAGCGAGGCCGAGGCGGCCGAGGCGGACGCCAAGATCAAGGCCGGCGCCAGCTTTGATGACATCGCCAAGGCTCGCAATCTCGGGGCTGTCGATCTCGACCTTGGCGAGGTGACGAAAGCCGGTTTCTTCGACCCCGCAATGGCCGACGCTGCCTTCGCCCTGCCCGCGACGGGGGTGACGGGCGTGGTCAAGGGCCAGTTTGGCTACGTGCTGGTGAATGTGCAGTCGGTCACGCCGGGCAGCGCCAAGAGCTATGACGAGGTCGCCGAGTCGGTAAAAAAAGACATCGCGGCGGAGCGCGCGTTCAACGACGTGCAGACCGTGCACGACAGGATCGAAGACGCCAAGGTTTCCGGCAAGACGCTGACACAAGCCGCCCAAGCCGCCGGCGTCGAGCCGCGCACCATAGCCGCCGTGGATCAGCGCGGCCTCGACCCGAACGGACAGGCTGTCCCCCTGCCCGAAAAGACCGCCCTGCTGCAGGCCGCCTTTGCATCCG
>JAYTRP010000549.1:0-3513 GCA_043746145.1 Hyphomicrobiales bacterium
TTAGCGCCAGCGTATCGCCCTTGCCGTAGCCACGCGCGCGCGCCCAGCGGGCGTAAGCGTTGGCGCGCGCGTCGAGCTGGCGATAGGTGAGCGCCTCGCGATCGTCATAAAGCGCGCGACGGTCGCCTTGGGCCGCGGCCCAGTCCGTGAGATAATCGCCCAGCGTGCGCGTCGGGCGCGACGTCACCCCGCGGGTCGCCCGGACGACCCTGACGAGGCCCCTCGCGTAAGCGATCTCGCTCTTGACCCGCGCCAGCATGCCGTCCCCCTCGAACTTAGATAATTTTATCCGGCTACCTTCAGACCGCCGAGCCCCAGAGATCATAGGCGTCGGCGCGATCGATCTTTACGCCGACAATATCGCCGGCCCGCAGCGGACGCCGCGTCGCGATATGCACCTTGCCGTCGATGCCCGGCGCGTCGCCCTTAGTTCGCCCGACCGCGCTCGTCGCCCCGCCTTCGTCGACGATCACATCGAGGCGGCGACCGACCTTGGCTTTCATGCGGCGCGCGCTAATCGCCTGCTGGTGCTCCATTAATCGTTTCCACCGGCTTGCCTTCACCTCTTCGGGGACGGGTTCGAGCCCCAGGCCATTGGCGAGCGCGCCCGCGACCGGCTCATATTTGAAGGCGCCGACGCGGTCGAGCTTGGCTTCCGAGAGCCAGTCCAGCAGAAAACGGAAATCCTCCTCGGTCTCGCCGGGAAAGCCGACGATGAAGGTCGAACGGATGGTCAGGTCGGGGCAGATCGTGCGCCATGCGCGGACGCGGTCGAGCGTTTTCTCCTGATTGCCGGGACGTCGCATGGCTTTCAGGACTTTTGGCGAAGCATGCTGAAACGGCACATCGACATAAGGCAACACGTTGCCGCCGTTCATCAGCGCGATCGCCTCGTCGACATGGGGATAGGGGTAGACGTAGTGCAGCCGCACCCAGGGGCCGATCGTTCCCAGTTCGCGCGTCAAATCGAGGAAGCGCGCGGCGACGTCGCGATCGCGCCAGCGGCTTTCGGCGTAGCGAATGTCGAGGCCATAGGCGCTGGTGTCCTGCGAGATGACCAGGATCTCCTTGACGCCGGCGCGGGCGAGCTTTTCAGCCTCGCGCAGCACCTCGGCGGCGGGGCGCGAGACGAGATCGCCGCGCAGTTTTGGAATGATGCAGAAGCTGCAACGGTTGTGGCAGCCCTCGGAAATCTTGAGGTAGGCGTAATGGCGCGGGGTCAGTTTGACCCCCTGCTCGGGGATCAGGTCGACATAGGGGTCGTGCGGCGCGGGCACAGCGGCGCGAACGGCCGTCATGACGCTCTCGTAGGCCTGGGGACCTGTGATGGCGGAAATCAACGGAAAGGCTTCGCGGATCGCCTCGGGCTCGGCGCCCATGCAGCCGGTCACGATCACCCGACCGTTTTCCGCCATGGCCGCGCCGATCGCCTCCAGCGATTCCCGCTTGGCGCTGTCGAGAAAGCCGCAGGTGTTAACGATAACGGCGTCGGCGCCCGCGTGAGTCTTGGAAAGCTCGTAGCCCTCTGCACGCAAACGGGTGATGATCCGCTCGGAATCGACCAGCGCTTTCGGGCAGCCAAGGGAAACGAACGAAATGCGCGGGGCGGGTCGGGGGACGGGGATATTCATGCGCATCGCTTGGCATGCTCAGGCGGCCGTCGCAAGCGCGGGCCGCGGCGGCTAACTTGGCAGCCGGCGCGGCAGAGGTTAGGCAAACACGACGGCGCAAGCCTCACGGAGCTATCGATGCGAAATCTCATTCGCGCCTGCGGCGCCCCGGCCATCGCCATTACAGGCTTGGCGGCGCTTGGCTTAACTACATGGACGACGCCTGCTTTCGCCGACGTCAGCGCCGATCGGAACGCGCAAACGGTATCGGATTTATACGACGCTTGGACGGATCTGGCGACGACGATCGACACTGCCGCGACCGTCGCACAGCGGCGGGGTGACGGCGCTCTGGCGCAGCAACAATTTCTGCTTGGCGCGATGACTCGCCGGGCCGCCGGCGAATTCCGCAGCGCGGAACAATATTCGCTCGTCGTTCGGATTGCCGATCTGCCCGCCCCCATTCTCGAACTGGCGAACGCTGCGGGCTCGGCTTTGGCGAGCGCCCCTGGCGCAACCGATGCGAGCGCAGGAACAGCGCTCAAAGACGCGCAGGAGAAAGTAAACGCTCTACTCGGCGTTGTCATGGGCGATAAACATTACCCTGTGCTCTACGGCATGCTGACACGCGACTTGACGCGCGACCCCGCCGCGCAACCCGCCGATCTCATGATTTATGGCTATGACGTTCGCGATAAGGCAGTCGAAAAACCTCCTGTCGTCACGATTGGCAACGTCGAACTGCCGGACTCGGCGGTTCGCGTCGACAACGACATCCTGCTTGTCACATTGCCGGAAGAGATCAAAAAGGCGATTGGCTTTGCGCCCTCTCCCTGTGCCGATCGCACAACGTTTGGCGTCCGGGTGCGGGCCTTCTACGCAAAGATTCGCGGGATCTGGCCGCTGACCTGGAAGAACGAACAATCCACGGTTTCCGATTTCAGTGCGCTGCAGACGCCGACGATTTATACCGCGAAGGCGACCTACAGTCTTGACGGCTTGATCAAGTCCGTCGCGACCGAATCCTTCGAGAAAAAATCCAGCTTCGTCGCGGCCGATTGCGAACAGAGCGCCTCGACGTCGATGACGATCGATCTGCCGCCCGGGGCGCAAGGGGTGACCTGCGAGGCGCATTGGGTCGACACCAGCTCGGTCAAAAGCGCGCAGTCTAATTGCGCGGTCGAAAACGCCAGGGCGACAGCCCGAGGCACGTTGAGCGGGCTCGCGAAGATCTGCTCCTCGGGGCAACTCTGCAGTTGCGTGTCCAGCGCGCACGGCTGGCTAGAGGCGAAGGGAACTTACCAACACAGCGCAGACGCGTTCGCGCCGGTAGACCGGACTTTGGCCGACGTCCCGAGTTTCGCCCCGGATGGGTCAGCGTCAGTCGCCCTGCCTCTCGCTCCCAACGAGACTTTGCGCGGCATTTCCGTCGCTTTCGCGAGACGCGCTTGCCCGGAAACATTGGACGCGCTAGATATTTCCACGCCTCCGGGCCAAGCGCAGGCTTTTCCCACATCCTCGCGATCGGGCGCGTTCCGTGCTCTCTATAGCGCGGGACGCCTGTTGGTGGGCAGCGCCAACGCGGACGCATTCGACGCCACGTCGAATCAGTAGACAAGCTGAGGCTGGACGTCTGGTTGCCGGTAGCCACCCACGAGTTGGATAATTTCGCATGGTCGGAGCATACGTCAACGATCCGCGCGACATTCCGGCGACGGGCATCTATTTGCCTATGCGGACATCCTGATGTCCGGCCCGCCTTCGATGTCCGCCGAACTCGCCGCTACGTTCGACCGGTTCCCTGTAGGTACCCGCGTTCAACTCCTTGAAGTCCGGCATCTGATCTTCTCCATAGCGGAAGCGACCCCGGTAGTCGGCACTCTGACCGAGACGCTGAAATGGG
>JAYTRP010000550.1:0-3512 GCA_043746145.1 Hyphomicrobiales bacterium
GCGAATTCCGGGGATATTTTTGGCGAGCGGAACGTGAGTTTCCGCGTAATCGCGGTCGAAAGCCGCGGGGTCGACGGGCGTCTTGTAGAGCACGAGCAACTTAGCCATCCGGTTTCCTCCAGTCCTTCGCTCTGTAGCTGGCGACGGCGACTGAGGATTAAGCGGAGTTCGACAGGTGTACAAGCGTGCTCACGGCGAGATGTCCGACGCAGCTTCCGATTCGATCATGATCCGTACAGGGCTTGAGCCAAAACAGCCGTTTCGGGACCGCATGGGCGGCAGGCGGGGTAAGGCCTATTAACCAGGATATGCGGCGAAGCTGGGGACAGTTCGCGCGACCGGGAACTACCGCAGCCGACATCGCCGCGCTTGTCCCGGTCGTCTACGCGGCGCCATCTGAAAGCTTTAAACCCGCTTGACTGCGTGGGTCACCGGGACAAGCCCCGTGCTGACGGCGAGGGCGGCGCTCACTTTTGCGCCTATGAGAGCAAGCCCGGCCAACAAAATTCGCGTTCTGCGCCGGGGCCAGCGAGCAAGCCTAGATCTCAACCTCGGTCGCGTCCAACTCGACTTTCCCGGTCTCCCAAGCCGTAGCAATCTTTTGCGCTTGAGCGACATCGAGGCGCGGCCCGTGGCTCGGGTCGAGACGGATCATGTCATGTCCTTCTCGGGACATCGCCAAGGCAAACTCACAGGCGGGAATGAGGTTGATGAAGGTCCGGACGACGTCCTCGCCTTCGGTTGCCCCATCCGGCTTCAGCACACCAACATGCCGCCAATGAACATTTACATCTTGGTTGATTGGAAGCGACGCCATGGGATCGACTCTCGTTTCAGTGGCGGCCGCCGAGTTAGCGCCCGCTGCCGCGATATAGCAGGTGTTTCAGCGAACTTCGCTAGGGCCGGCCGGTCATATCCTCGCGAGAGTCCGAAGCGCGAACAGGAGTCCCGACAGAGCGTCAGCGTCTATGGCTGCAAGGCGGGAATGGACGATGTCAGCGCGCCGACGCCAGCGGAAATTCCCACCGCCACGTTCAGGATATAATCGACCATCAGCAAAGCCGCCGCGAGCAGGCTCGCGTTGCGCCCCAGGTTCTCGCGCGAAACCGTGTAGGCTCCGCCATTGCTGGGATAAGCGACGATGGTCTGCCGGTAAGACAATTATAAAATCAGCAGCAAGACGACGAGCGGCGCCATCACCCAGCCGACCCGGGTCAGGCTCGCCGCGCCCAGCGGAATTAGGACGATCAGCGCCGCTTTGAGACCGTAAGACGGCGAGCCCAGCCAGCCCCATGGCCGGCGCCGCGGAGAACCAACCAAGTTTGAGCGAATCCTGCTCGCGGCTGGCGAGCCGGCGACCGAAAAGCAAATCTACGAACGCCATCCAGCCTCTTCCGCCTGCTCTCTCTTCGGAGAAGGCTTAAGCGGAGTATGACAGGTCGACAAGCGAACTCGCGTTGACGTTTACGGCAAGTCTCTCGACTGCCTGTAAGGCTCCGATTCGATCATGCTTCGTGCTGGACTCGGGCCGGAGCGGTCGTTTCGGGACCGCGCGCGCCGCAAGAGCGTGGGATTGATTAACTCTATCGGGCGGATCGACTTGCCGGCGCGCGCCAAACTCAGAAATAGCGCGCGAACCCGATTCGATCGTGCTTCGTACCCGGCCCGGTCGAAGCGGCTCGTTTCGGGATGTTGTAACGACAGGCGCCAGCGACTGAACGCTCCCGCATGTGTCATCCCGGGGCTTTGGGCGTCGAACTCGCCAAACAGGGCGTGGCCGAGTTCACGCAGTTGCAGATCATCAACACCGCGCCTGAAGCGCCCTGAAACTTTTGCGGTTGATGACAGCCGCAACTGGCTAGCAAGCTCGTAGGCGCTGCGCTCGGTAGCGGCGAATAATGCGCAGCGACGGGTTGTTGAAAGGGTCTCGCAAGGTTTCGCGTCACCCATCCCGCCCAGCCTCGATTCGGCCCTTCTCTGGCCCGCCCCTGTTCCTCGCGTCCCAAATCTCGCATGTGGGCAGCCGCCGCCGTAAATCTTCCGTTCACCCCCTCTTTGACACTGCGCCTTCGCATCCCTATCTCTGGGACGCGATGTCCCGGACGCCCGTGAACTTTCTCCCACGTCGCCGGCGCCCCCAAAGGGGCGCCCCATGAACGACGATATCTCGTGGACGGCGCATTCCCGGCTGGTCGCGGTGCTCGGGCCCACCAACACCGGCAAGACCCATCTCGCTGTCGAGCGCATGCTCGCACATTCTTCGGGCATGATCGGCCTGCCGCTTCGCTTGCTGGCGCGAGAAATCTACGACCGGATCGTCAAGACACATGGGCCCCGGTCGGTCGCCCTGGTTACGGGCGAAGAAAAGATCGTGCCGATCTCGCCACGTTATTGGATCTGCACGGTCGAGGCGATGCCACTCGACCGCGAGGTCGAATTTCTCGCGGTCGACGAGATCCAGCTCTGCGCCGACCGCGAGCGGGGCCACGTCTTCACCGCCCGGCTGCTGCATGCGCGTGGCAAGTCCGAGACGATGTTCATGGGCGCGGCGACCGTGGCCCCGTTGATCCGGTTGCTCTGCCCGAATGCTGAAATCCAGTCGCGCGAGCGTTTCTCGCAACTCACTTATGACGGTCCCAAAAAGCTGACCAAGCTGCCCAAGCGCAGCGCGGTGGTCGCCTTCTCGGCGGAGGCGGTCTACGCTATTGGCGAATTGATCCGCCGTCAGCGCGGCGGCGCGGCCGTCGTGATGGGATCGTTGAGCCCGCGCACCCGCAACGCGCAGGTCGAGCTGTTCCAGTCCGGCGAGGTGGATTTCCTCGTCGCGACCGACGCAATCGGCATGGGGCTCAACATGGACGTCGACCATGTCGCCTTTGCCGGGCTTCGCAAGTTCGACGGACGGCGCTCTCGCTGGCTTCATCCCCAGGAAATCGGCCAGATCGGCGGCCGCGCGGGACGCTATCGCCGCGATGGCACCTTCGGCGTGACCGGCGACGCCGGCGATCTCGACACCGACGTCGTCGCCGCGGTCGAGGCGCACGCCTTTGCCCCCGTGGGCGCGGCGGAATGGCGGAACTCCCAACTCGACTTTGGTTCGTTGCAGGGCCTGATGCGCTCGCTCGCCCTGCCGTCGCCGCGCGCAGGTCTCAAGCTCTCGGAAGAGGCGCAGGACGAGACCACGCTGCGCCAGCTCGGCAAGGATGAGTTGGTCGTCAAGCGCAGTCGCGACCGCGCCAATTTGATGCGCTTGTGGGAGGTCTGCCAGACGCCCGATTTCCGCAAGGCGCCGCAGGACGAGCACACCCGGCTGGTCGCTTCCCTGTTCGAGCACCTGACGCAGGGACGGCGGCGCGTGCCGGAATCGTGGGCGGAAAATCAGTACGAAAGCCTCGACCGCACCGATGGCGATATCGACGTGCTCTCCGCCCGGCTCGCCCGTGTGCGCACGCTTTCCTACATCGCCAATCGCTCGGAATGGCTCGACGATCCCGCGGGCTGGCAGTCTCGCG
>JAYTRP010000551.1:0-3512 GCA_043746145.1 Hyphomicrobiales bacterium
ACTGGAGGGCGGCGAGGGGGCAGGCAAGTCTGTCCAATCGCGTCGACTAGCCGCCAGCCTTCGCGCTCTTGGGCTCGACGTGATCGCCACCCGGGAACCCGGCGGCTCGCCGCATGCGGAAGCGTTGCGCGAACTGATTCTACGGGGCGACCTCGCGTGTTACGGCCCCGCTGCGGAGGCGCTGTTGTTCTCAGCCGCTCGGATCGATCATCTTGACGTAACGATCGCTCCCGCACTCGCTCGTGGCGCTTGGGTGGTGTGCGACCGATTTGCCGATTCAACGCGCGCCTATCAGGGTTCGGCGGGTCGGCTCGAGCCTGAATTTATCGCACGTCTGGAGCAGGTAACGGTCGGCGACAAGCGACCAGATTTGACGTTGATCCTCGATGTGCCGCCGGAACTGGGTCTGGCGCGCGCGCTTGCCCGACGCAGCGCCGGAGCGGCCGCAGACCGATTCGAACGAGAGGGACTGGTGTTTCATCACACGCTGCGCGACTCGTTCTTGAAAATCGCGCGCGACGAGCCCGGCCGCTGCGTCGTGATCGACGCGCGCGCGGACGAGTCAACGGTGGCCGAGGCGATATGGGCCGTGGTTCGCGAGCGGCTTGGGCCCCAATTGCCTGACCCGGCCTGAGATGGCCAAATCACCTCCTGCCAAGGCCCTTCAGGGCAAGGGTCCCGCCGACGTTGAAATTCCCGAAAGCGATGCATTCGAAGGCGCGCGCCATCCCCGCTTTGCGCAAGATCTCATCGGCCATGCCGCCGCCGAAGCCGAAATGCTGCAAGCCTATCGCGGCGGCCGGCTAGCACATGCGTGGCTGATCGGTGGGCGCGAGGGAATAGGTAAAGCGACGCTCGCCTGGCGTTTCGCGCGCTTTGTACTGGCCTATCCCGACCGCAATGCGCGCGCCGTGCAGGAGGCGCACGATCTCCAGGTTCCCGCCGATCACCCGGCCGCGCGCCAACTCGCTGCGCGCGCGCATCCCGACTTCGCCCTGGTGCGGCGCGAGTGGAACGCAAAATCCAAAGGCTTCTTTACCGAGATCCGGGTTGACGACGTGCGCGCGGGCCAGCAGGTGTTTCGGATGTCCTCGGCCTTCGGCGGCTGGCGTGTTGCGATCGTCGATTCAGCGGACGATCTCAACAAAGCTGGCGCAAACGCGCTGCTCAAAACAATCGAGGAGCCGCCCGACCGCGCGCTTATCTTGATCGTTGCGCATCGTCCCGGCCGATTGCCCCCGACCATCCGCTCGCGTTGCCGACGCCTGTTGCTCGAAGACCTCTCACCTTCGGCGATCGAAGCCGTAGTTGCAAGCCAGGGCGAGCCGTGGACCGCGATCGCTCCCGAGGCGGTCGCAGAGGCTGCCCAACGCGCTGGCGGTTCAGCGCGCGAGGCGCTGCGCTGGCTCGACCCAGAAGCCGAGGACCTTGCCACGCTGATCACGGCGGCGCTTGGTCGACTACCGCAAGTGGACTGGCGCGCCGCTCACAAATTAGGCGAGGTAGTAGGCGGGCGAGGCGGAAAGGATGCGTTCGACCGCTTCAGCAGCGCGCTCTACGACTGGCTCGCGGCGCGCGCCCGCGAGACGGCTGGGGAGGGACGGGGCGAGCCGATCGCCGAGCTTTGGGAACGCCTGCGCGCTATGACTCGCGAAACGATCGCCTACAATCTGGACCGCAAGCTGCATGTGCTGGCTTCGCTGCAAGCGGTCGAGGAGCAGGCGCACCGGATTTGAGCGTCAAAGGTCGGGCTGACCACCGGCGCTGAGGAAACCAGCGGACAGAGCGCGCGACGGCCCTTAATCCAATCAGTTGACAAATTTTATAGATTGATGAAAAAGACACCATCGTCGGTTGGTTGAAACTCTGACCGCACGCCATCGAACGCGCCAGGAAATGGCTAGGTTTTGACCGGGGGAGGTTCAACGCGAGCACCCCATCGCGCCAGATGGAGGAGTTGCAAATGTCGAAGGCCCCGCAAAAGCCCGAAACCCTGGCGCTGCATGCAGGCTGGCGCGCCGACCCCGCCACGGGTTCGGTGGCGGTGCCGATCTATCAAACTACGTCTTTTCAGTTCCACAACGCAGAACACGCCGCTAACCTGTTCGCGCTGAAAGAATTCGGGAATATCTACACCCGAATCATGAACCCAACCAACGATGTGTTGGAGAAGCGCATTGCCGCGCTTGAAGGCGGCGTCGCCGCGCTCGCGCTTTCGAGCGGGCAGGCGGCCTCGGCCATAGCGTTGCAGAACCTCGCCAAAGTTGGCGACAACATTGTCTCCTCCACCGATCTCTACGGCGGCACGTGGAATCTGTTTGCGCACACCTTGAAGGACCAGGGCATCGAAGTGCGTTTCGTCGATCCTTCCGATCCGCAGAACTTCGCCCGCGCGACCGACGCGCGTACCCGCGCCTATTACGCCGAGACGTTGCCGAACCCGAAGCTGATCGCCTTTCCGATTGCTGAAGTAGCGGCGATCGGGCGACCACTCGGCATTCCCTTGATCGTCGACAATACCGCAGCGCCGTTGCTAGTGCGTCCATTCGATCATGGCGCGGCAATCATCGTCTATTCCACCACCAAATATCTCGGCGGGCACGGCACGTCGATCGGCGGCGTGATTGTCGACAGCGGCAATTTCCCCTGGGGCGATTTTCCGGAGCGTCAACCCGCGCTCAATACACCAGACGCGAGCTATCATGGCGCGGTCTGGAGCGAGGCCGTGAAACCGCTGGGCCCGATCGCCTACATCATCAAGGCGCGAGTCACGCTTTTGCGTGATATTGGCTCGGCGATGGCCCCGTTCAACGCGTTCCTAACGCTGCAGGGGATTGAAACATTGCCGCTGCGAATGGAGCGTCACTGCGCCAACGCGAGCGCAGTCGCCGCCTATCTCGCCAAGCGTTCCGACGTCGCAAAAGTGATCCATCCTTCGCGACAGACCGGGATCGCCGCCGAACGGGCGGCCAAATATCTGAGAGGCGGGCAGGGCGGTCTCGTCGGCTTCGAACTCAAGGGCGGGCGAGAGGCTGGACGTCGGTTCATCGATGCTTTGCAATTGTTCTACCACGTCGCCAATATCGGCGACGCTCGATCGCTGGCTATCCATCCGGCTTCAACCACTCATTCGCAGCTAAGCACCGAGGATCAGCTGGCGACTGGCGTTTCCGAGGGCTACGTGCGGCTCTCGATCGGCCTTGAACACATCGACGACATTCTGGCCGATTTGGACCAGGCGCTTGGCGCGGCGGAAGTGACCAGGCTCGCCGCGGAATAAGGCTCGACAGCGCAACACACGCCGACTCGCTAAAAGAAAAGGCCCGCCGCAATGCGACGGGCCTCGATAAAAGCAGCGATAGAATTCGCTACTGGAAGATCAAACGACCTTTATTCCTGGACGTAAGTGATCTTACCGTCAGCGGCCTTCTTCCAAACGTACCAGACGTAGTCGACGTTGGTGCGGTCGCCCTTCTTGTCGTAGGAGATCTCGCCGATCACGGTGTTGAACG
>JAYTRP010000552.1:0-10819 GCA_043746145.1 Hyphomicrobiales bacterium
CCCGCAAAGTCCGATCGGGATGGGCTCGTGTTCGAACTGCGTGGCGCAAGCGTGACGGTGGCATCCCCCGACAGTCTTGCCCAACGCTTCGGCGTCGACCACGAGAGGATGCAGAGCCCGGGGCTCGCCGCCGTCGAGGTCGCGGTCGCAGATCTCGCAGCGACTGCGACGTTACTGACGGCGAACGGCGTCGAGTTTCAGCATCGCGGCAATCGGCTCGTCGTCGACGAGAATACTGCTATCGGGGCGATACTGGCGTTTGTGCAAGCGCCCGGACGACGCCCGCCCGCATGAATTTTCGCCGCGCCGTCTCCAGACCCCAAACGCATCCCAGCAACAACCAGACATGGCGCCAGTGGTCGATGTCGATCTGGAAGCCCTGCAGAAAAAAGGCAAGCAGCGTGGGCACATAAACTTGCGCGAGCCGCTGCACCGGCGAACGCTTGAACATCAGGCGAAAGCCGACCACCGACGTGATCGCGACGATCAAGATGAACAGCAGCCCGCCGATCCATCCGGCGTTGGCGAAAGCGCCAATGTAGGAATTGTGCGGATCGAGGCCGAAGATCAGCCTGAAATGCAGCGGTCCGAAGCCGCCGAACCGCTCTAACAGCAGGGGCAGTGAATTCAGTTGATTGCCGAAACGGCCGGTGTCGCCGGCATCGTAATCCTGTTCCACCGCCGCGCGCTTCAGGAAGAAATCGCGTATTTCGTCAACCGATAGCAGGCCGCCGATAATCGTCGCCATCAGCAACACCGCGATAATCGCGAAGATGGCGATGCGCCGCTGCTCGCGCCGGGTTTCGCTAGTCGCGAAAGCCGAAACGATCATCAGGATTAACGCTAATATGGTAGCGCCCCACGATCCCCGCGAGAACGACAGGAACACGCCGGCGACGATCACGACCAGCATTGACGATGTCAGAATGAGGCTGCGCGCGCGCGAGAGCAGCAGGTTCTGCGTCAGGTAGAGCGCGCCGAGAATCAAGTAAGAGCCAAGCACGTTCGGGTCTTTGAACGTGCCCGACGCGCGGCCGTATTGCGTGAAGGTTTCGCCCAGTCCAAACAGGCCGAAGTAGCCGATGATACCGCAGGTCGCGGCGAGCAGCGCGCTCCAGGCGTAGGCGCCGAGGATCAACTCGCCGCGCCGTTCGGTCCGCTCGCCGAGATAGAGCGCGTAGAAAAGTCCCGTCAGCGTCAGATAGGCCGATTGATATTGGTAGAGCGTCGCGTCGGCGTCCGTCCAGTAGGGCAGCAGCGCGAAGAACCCTGCCAGCGCAAGTAGCACGACGAGGAAATAATAGAGCACGAAGCTGCGGTGCACCGTGAAGCCGCCAAAGAACCAAAGCGGCAAGGCCACGAAGGAGGCAAAGTCGTAGGGCGACGGCTCGACAAGCGCGATGGAGCCGCAGAACACGAAGATCCAGACGAAAAACTCGACAATCCGCTGATAGCCTTCAACCAGCGAAGGCTTGACGTGCGGGCGTCCGGCGACGCGCGCCGGGGCGCGATCATAGACTCCGGCGTTGGACATGGCGGCGAGCGGCCCACGTTGCGAGAAATGCGTCGCGGCAGACTAGGGTTGTTATGGTTAATAGGAGGTAACCATCGAAGCTGGCCAATTTTTGCGGTGGATTAACATCGCGGACCTAAGGTGACGCCGCCCTGTTCCCTGAGTTGTCGTCATGTCGCGTTATCCGCTCAATGTCGTGATCTGCGTCGACCATGCCCTGGTGACCGGGGGGCAAGCAAAGGTGGCGATTGAAAGCGCGATTGGCCTGAAGCGGCGAGGCGAACGCCCGATCGTGTTCGCCGCGTCCGGCGAAGCCGACCCCAGGCTCGCGGCCGAAGGCGTCGAGGTCGTCACGCTTGGCCAACACGACCTGACAGGCAACCCTTCGCGAGCGGCTGCGGCGATACAGGGAACCTGGAACGCTCAAGCGGCGGCGCGCTTGCATGATTTGCTCGCCTCGCTGCCGGCGGAGCGCACCATCGTGCACGTCCATGGTTGGGCGAAAGCGCTGTCGCCGTCGATCGTGCAGCCAATCCGAGCGTTGGGCCTGCCCGCGATCTACACCATTCACGAATATTTTCTTTTCTGCCCGAATGGCGGATTCTACAATTATCAGACCAACAAGATCTGCGAATTGAAGCCGATGTCGGCCGCCTGCATCGCGACGCATTGCGACTCGCGCACGTATCCGCGCAAGCTATGGCGGTCGGCGCGGCTGTTTGTGGCGCAGGGCTATATGCAGATGGCGCAGGCCTTCTCGGATTATATCTGCATCTCCGCGCATCAGGGCGAGATCGTCGCACCCTTTCGGCCGCGCGGCGCGACTGTGCACCGGCTGTCGAACCCGATCGACGCTGTCGATCTCGGCCCCAAGAGCGATCCCGCCTCGGGCGATTTCATCTTCGTCGGCCGTCTTTCGCCGGAGAAGGGCGCCTATTTGTTCGCAGAGGCCGCGGCCCGCATCGGTGTGACGCCTGTCTTTATTGGCGACGGCCCAATCGCCGACGAGCTCGCGGCTAAATATCCCACCGCCCGGTTCCTTGGCTGGCTCGCGCCGGAAAAGGTCCGTGAAGCGATGCGCGCGGCGCGCGCAATGGTCTTCCCTTCGCTCTGGTACGAGGGCCAGCCGCTGACGGTGATGGAAGCCAATGCGATGGGAACGCCGGTGATCGTCTCCGACATCTGCGCGGGGCGTGAGGAAGTCGTCAACGAGACCTCCGGCCTTTGGTTCAAGAGTGGCGATGTCGAGGCGCTGGCGTCCGCGATGACGCGGATGCGCGACGACGCCTTCGTCTCCCGCCTCTCCCATGCCGCACATGCGCGGTATTGGCGTGCGCCGCCAACGCTCGAGGCGCATGTGGACGGGTTGGAGGCGATCTACCATTCGATGCTGATGCGTCAGCGCGCGGCGGCTTGAGGGCGGCAATCCCAGCAAACGCCGGCGAGGCCGCCTTCCCTCCCACCCCGAGAGATCGATGCTTTTCGCCATCGTCTTCATCATCAACGCCGCGGGAAATTTCGCCTTTGGCGTCGCGATCAGCGCGTTTCTCGGACCTGCGGAATTTGGCCGCTATTCCACCGTCGCGATTCTCGCCAGCACGCTGTCGGGCGCGGCATTTGACTGGATTCGCCAATCGGCCTTGCGCTTCTCCGGCGACCCTTCGGAGCGCCAGCGGATCGCGGCCAGTCTCGATGCCGGCTATCTCGCCGTCATGGCGTTGCTCTACACCGGAGCGGTCGCCTGTGCGCTCACCGGTCACACTTTCGGCCTTTCGACGACCGCTTTTCTGCTGACGCCATTGCTGACGGTCGCGCTGAGCCGCGTCGATCTTTCCGGCGCGCTGTTTCGCGCGCGCAACCAGGCGCGCCCGTTCGCCTGGTTGTTTGGGCTGCGCCAGTCGCTCGCCTTCACCGCGGTGCTGGCCACCGCCTATTTCACCCGCAACGCCACGGCGACACTGATTGCACTCGCGGTCTGCACGTTCATTCCCCCGGTCGCGATCGGCGCCGCGCTACGTACGCCGGGCGCGCGGATCGCCAATGCGAGTGCGAAAACTCTGCTGCGGTTCCTCGTTTACGCCAAGCCGATCGTCGCCTCGCTCGTGATCCTGCAAATGATCATCCTGATCAACCGGCAGGTCGCCTTGCATCAACTCGGGCCTGAGGCCACGGGCCAATTGTCGCTCGCCTCCGATCTCACCCAGCGCATGTTCCTCGCGCTCAATTCGCTGCCGGAGTTCATGCTGTTCCAATACGCGCTCAAACGCGAACGCGAAGAAGGCCGGGCCGCCGCGGAAAAACAGATCGGCGTCAATATCGTGCTCACCCTTGGGCTGTTGTTGCCGCTGACCGCCGGCTTTATGGTGATGGTTCCAACCTTCGAGCGCCTGCTGGTTCCCGCCGCTTATCACGGCGACTTCGCGCGTCTCGCGGTCGATCTCGCGCCGGGGTTCCTGATGTGGTGCGCGGTGTCTTCGGTCGTGAACCCCATATTCCAACTGCGCCAGAAGACCTGGCCGCTGACCTTGGCCGCGCTTGGTGGGCTCGGCGTCAACCTCGGGCTGCTGGAATTCACCGATGCGGCGGCGAGTGTGGACGGACTCGCGCGCGCAACCTCGATCGGGCTCGGGGTCGGCTTTGTGCTCGCCGCCGCCTTGGCGCTGCGCCAGCGCGCCATCCGCCCAAGCGCGCGCGATCTCGCCGTCATCGTGCTCGCCTCCGGCGTGATGGCCTACGCGGTCCGCCCGCTAAACGCGCTGCATAGTCCCGCCGTGGCGGCTCTCGCGGCGATCGTGGTCGGCGGCGCGATCTATGGCGGCGTGGTGTTGGCGTTCGACGTTGCAGGCCTACGCCAGATGTTGGCGGCGAAATTTGCGCACCGGCTCCCCTTTGGACAATCGCGGGAGAAGGCGGCGCGAAGCGTGGGCTAAGGAGTCGGGCAAGGGCCCTCCTTGGCCCCCTGCCCGGCCTCTGCTATAGCGCGGCAAAAACCGGAGCCGCGCATGACCTATTGCGATTTCGACGCGCTTGAGCGCACCCCGCTCGAACGCGCGCCCTTCTCCTACATCGTCGTCCCGAACTTCCTAAAGGCAGAACGCTTCGCCGAAGTCAGCGCCGATTATCCCGAAACGCCGGGCCCTGGCTCGCATCCGCCCTCCGAACTCTCGATCCATGGCCGGTTCGCCCAGCTCATGGAGGAACTGCGCGGCCCCGCCTTCCAGTCCGCGATCGAGCGCAAATTCGCGATCGACCTCTCCGGGCGCCCGACCATGTACACCGTGCGCGGTTACGTGCGCGAGAAGGACGGCTCGATCCACACGGATTCGGAGACCAAGATCATCACCGTGCTGCTCTATATGAACGAGAACTGGCGCGAGGACGCCGGCCGACTACGCCTGCTGCGCTCGGCCAACAACCTTGAGGATTACGTCGCCGAAGTGCCTCCGAATGGGGGTACGTTGCTGGTCTTCAAGCGGGCGGACAATTCCTGGCACGGGCACAAATCGATCTCCGGCCCTCGCCGCGCGATCCAGCTCAATTGGGTGACCTCACAGGCGGTGGTCGACCACGAGCAGAACCGGCACAGGTTTTCCACAAAACTTAAGAAAATTAAGAATATGTTCATTCGCAGTTCAGCGGCGTAAAGTCAGTGATTGGGAAGCTGCGATGCGTCGCGGTCCAGGGGGAGGCTCTGACGCCGGGGGCGGGCGGAGCGAAATTCGAGGGAAAACGAAAATGCTGAAAACTTCGATCGGAGCTTCGCTTTCGGCGCTATTTCTGGTGAGCGCAATGAGCTTCGCCAGCCTTGGCGCGGCGCACGCCGAGAGCGTGATGAAGCAGTGCGGCGACGATTGGAAGGCCGCCAAGGCGGCAGGCTCGACCAACGGTCAGACCTGGAAGGAATTCCTCGCCGGCTGCCGAGCCAAGAAGGAAGCGACCACGACCCCCGCGATCACGCCCGTCTCCGCTCCGGCTGCGGCGCCTGCCCCGGCCCCCGCGCCTGCCCCGACACTGGCTCCGGCTGTCGCACCGGCTCCCAAGGCGACGATCGTGAAGCCCAAAGTTGCTCCCGCGATCGCGACCGGCGCCGGCGAGTTCCCCACCGAGGCTGAAGCCAAGGGCCACTGTCCGACCGACATGGTCGTGTGGGTCAATCTCGGCTCGAAGGGACACAAGTACCACTTCAGCGGCTCGAAATATTACGGCTCGACCAAGAAGGGCGCTTACATGTGCCAAGCCGAGGCCAATGCCGCCGGCGCGGTCGCCGCCAAGAATGAGAAGCCGAAGTAAAGAATGAGAAGCCGACGTCGGACTCTGGCTTTGCCCACTCGTGATGATTCGCCGGCCGTAAAAGCCGGCCAGTCCTCACCGGCGCAGGGTTACCGCCGCCGCCCCGCCGAGAGCCGCCTCTCCATAGAGGCGGAATAGACGGACATCGCGTAGCAGAACACGAAATAGAATAGCGCCGCGAAAGCGTAGCTGGTCGTGCTGATGGTTGGACCCGCCCAGATCGTGTCCTTCATCGCATTTCCCAAGGCTTCAAGGAAATCATTGACGCCGACGATCGCGACCAGCGTCGTGTCCTTGAACAAGCCGATGAAGCTGTTGACGAGGCCGGGGATCACCAGCACCAGCGCCTGCGGCAGCACGATCAGCCGCATCATCCGCCAATAGTCGAGCCCCAGCGCCATCGCGCCTTCATATTGGCCGCGTCCCAGCGATTGCAGCCCGCCCCGCACATCCTCCGCGATATAGGCGGCCGAGAACAAGACGATGCCGACTAGCGGCCGCAAAAGACGGTCGGGGTTCCAGCCCGGCGGCAGGAACAGCGGCAGCATATTATTGGCCATGAACAGCACGGTGATGAACGGCACGCCGCGAACAAATTCGATGTAGACGACGCTCGCTGCGCGCAATAAGGGCATCTCCGAGCGCCGCCCGAGCGCTAGCAGCACGCCGAGCGGAAGCGAAAACACGATCCCAACCAGCGCGGTCACCAGGCTCACGAAGACGCCGCCCCAGAGCAGCGTGCCGACATAGGGCAGGCCCAGCGTCGGCGCTCCAACCAACAACACGAACGAGGCGATTGGGAAAGCGACGAAGAACAGCGCGGCGCCGATAGCGCGCCGCGGCGCGCCGGGCCAAAGCAACCAAACAATCAGCGCGGCGCCCATCGCCTCGACGAGATTGACGCGCCAATGCTGATCGATGGGATAGGAGCCATATAAGAGATAGCCGAACTTGCGCCCGATGAACGCCCAGCACGCGCCATCCTGATGCTCGCGGCACAGCGCGCCGTCGGGCGCGAACCAGACCGCCTTGTAAGTGGCCCAGGCGATCAGCGGCGGCAGCAACCACAACGCCAGCGCTACCAGCGCCAAGGTTAGCAGGCTCCAGGCCCAGGACGAGAACAAGTTTGCGCGCGCCCAAGCCAGGGCGCCGCGCGAAAACAGCGGCGCCGGCAGTTCAGGCTCGGAGCGCGTTCGGACGAAAGCGACGTCGCTCATCAGCGCTCCTTGAGCGCACTGCGCGCGTTGAACAGGTTCAGCGCATACGCGATCATGAGCGAGATAACGAGATAGACGCCCATCGTGATTCCCATCACCTGCATCGCCGCCTGGGTTTGATTGAGCACGGTGCCGGCGAACACCAGCACGAGGTCGGGATAGCCGATGAACACCGCGAGCGACGAGTTCTTGACGATGTTGAGATATTGGCTCGTCAGCGGCGGCGTGATCAGCCGCATCGCCTGCGGCACGACGATCAGCCGCATGGTGCGGCGGGACGGCAGCCCCAGCGCGGCCGCGGCCTCAGTCTGTCCATGCGAGACAGCCAGCACGCCCGCGCGCACGATCTCTGCGATGAAGCCGGCGGTGTAGGTGACAAGGCCAAACACCAGCGCGACGAACTCGGGAAAGAGCTGAACACCGCCGCGAAGATTGAAGCCCTGCAGCTTGGCGAAGCTGAAATCGATGGGCCGCCCAAGCGCGAAATAGGCGAGGATCGGCGGCGCCAGGATCGCGATCGTGACCACCCACGCGACGGGCGAAATTTCTCCGGTCTGTTCCTGACGACGCTTTGCATAGCGCGCGAAAAGCCCCGCCGCGACAACGCCCAACGCCAGCGCGACGCCCACCATCCAGGCATTATCCGCGAACTCTGGGCGGGGCATATAGAGCCCGCGATTGTTGAGGAACGCGAATCCAAAAAAGTCGAGCGACTGCTTCGGGCCGGGCAGCGCTTTGAGAACCGCGTTGTACCAGAACAGCAACTGCAGCAGCAGCGGCGTGTTGCGCATCAGTTCGACATAGACTGTCGCGATCTTGGCGAGAATCCAGTTGGGCGACAGCCGGGCGACGCCGACCGCGAACCCGAGCGGAGTCGCCAGCACGCACGAGATCGCCGCCACGAGCAGCGTGTTGATCAGACCGACCCAGAACGCGCGGCCATAGGTCGAGAGCGAGGAATAGCTGATCAGCGACATGTTGATGTCGAAGCCGGCGGTCTGGTCCCAGAAGCCAAAGCCCATCGGGATGCCGCGCGCTTCCATATTGGCGACGGCGTTGCGCCAGGCGAACAGCAGCAGCGCCGCTAAGCCGAGGAACAGCGCGGCCTGATAGGCGTAGCCACGGATTTTCGGATCGTTGACCGGCGATGTCGCCATGAACTCCCAGGGGCGCGTGAGGCGTCGTCGTTAATGATCGCAATCGGCGGGGTCGCGCGCAAGGGGCTTGGCTCAAAGGGCTTGGCTCAAAAGCCGCGCGACCATCCCGTAAGGTTCCAGCGTTAGGGAGATGGCCATGAGCTTCAATGACGCGCAACGACTGGCGAAGCTCGAGCGGGAATGTGACCGACTGACTGCGCATTGCGAAGCGGTCGGCGATCTCTGCTCGCTGATGGCCGCCTTGCTGCTCGCGACCGGAACCCTGGTGTTGGGCATCGGGATATGGTTCACGGCGCCCGACGCGCTTGCAAGCGCGGTGACGATGCTGCTGATGGCGTTCGTGCTGACCATGGTTTGGCGTTCGACGCCTTTGAGCGAGCCGTCGGAAATCGTCGCCGCCGCCGCGACGCTTTATCCCGAGTATGCACGATGGGTCGAAAACGAAACTTGACGCGACGATGGCGCCCTACTGGCGCGTGAGGCCCCCCTTTTTAGTCATCGCCGGGCTTGTGTTTTAGGCGTGCTCCACGGGCAAGCGCACGGTTTAAGGGCGCTGTACGTTTCGCGCCGGCGTCTAGGCGTTACTGTCAACGCACAACATCTCGACGCAGGCGGTCGAAGGCCTCACCCTGGCCGTGCCGCGCCAAGGACAGCCGAGCTATCGGGCGCGACAATTCGCGATTCTCAAACGGGAGCGGCTTTGAGCAGCGTAATCTGTAGCTGTGGACGCTCCGCGACCAGCGCTCGGTGGGTAAAGCGCGATCTCGCGACGACCGAGATCTGGAGATCGCGCCCGCGAGCGCCGCCTCTTAGCCTGTCGCCTCGCAGCCTGTCGCCTGGAACCCTCCCCAACGCCTATGAAAAGGTGTAGCGTGCAGTCATGTCGCACGACCATTCCGAACTCTCCGAAGTCGCCTGCCGCGTCCGTGCGCTGGAGACACTTCTGATCGAGAAAGGTTACATCGATCCCGCTGCGGTCGACGCCATCGTCGAGACCTATGAGACGAAGGTCGGTCCGCGCAACGGCGCGCGGGTCGTCGCCCGCGCCTGGATCGATCCGGCCTATCGCGAGCGGCTGCATACGGACGCGACTGCGGCGATTGCCGAACTCGGCTTGGGTGGCCGGGGCGGCGAGCACATGATCGCCGTCGAGAACGGCGCGGGGGTGCACAACCTCGTCGTCTGCACGTTGTGCTCCTGCTATCCCTGGCCTGTGCTGGGCCTGCCGCCGGTCTGGTACAAGTCGCCGCCCTATCGCTCGCGCGCCGTCATCGAGCCGCGCGCGGTGCTCGAAGAGTTCGGCATGAGGCTACCTGCGGAGGTCGAAATCCGCGTGTGGGATTCGACCGCCGAGACGCGCTATCTCGTGATTCCCGAGCGGCCCGCCGGCGCGGAAGACTGGAGTGAGGAGAAGCTCGCCGATCTCGTCACGCGCGACAGCATGATCGGGACCGGCCTCGCCCTGGCGCCGGACGCTCACGCATGAATGGCGCGCAGGATCTCGGCGGCCAGATGGGTTTTGGCGCGATCGCGCCCGAGCGCGACGAGCCGGTATTTCACGCGGATTGGGAGAAGCGCGCGCTCGCCGTGACGCTCGCCGCCGGCGCCTGCGGTCTATGGGGCATCGACGAGGGCCGCCACGCCCGCGAAACCCTGCCGCCAGCGGAATATCTCGCCAAGAGCTACTACGACATATGGATTTCCGCGCTTGAGAAGCTGGTCGTCGCGCACGGGCTCGTCACAGCGGAGGAACTCTCGACCGGCCGCGCCTCGACGCCGCCGCGCCCGGTTCCCCGCAAGCTGACGGCTGATCAGGTCGCGCCCGCGCTCGCCGCAGGCAGGCCTTACGACCGGCCGGCGTCGGCGCCAGCGGCTTTTCGTGCAGGCGATAAAGTGAGGACGCGAGTGATGCATCCCAAGGGTCACACCCGCCTGCCTCGCTACGCGCGGGGAAAAGCCGGCATTGTCGAGGCGGTGCGTGGCGTCTATGTTTTTCCTGACGCTCGGGCGCATGGGGCTAACGAGGACCCGCAGTGGTTGTACACGGTCCGTTTTACCGGGCGCGAGCTGTGGGGGTCGGAATCGGAACTAAACGCGAGCGTGACTATCGATGCCTTTGAACCCTATCTCGAACCCGCCTGAGGGGCGGGTTTTTGAGGAGCCTTGGCAGGCGCAGGTGTTTGCCCTTTGCGTGTCGCTGAACGAGCGCGGGCTGTTCACCTGGAGCGAGTGGGCCGAGGCGCTGGGCGGCGAAATCGCAAAGACGCCAGAGCGGGCGTATTATGACGCTTGGCTCGATGCGCTGGAGGGGCTGATCGTCGCGAAGGGGGTCGGGACGCACGATGAGTTGCACGCGCTCGAGCATGCGTGGGCGAAGGCCGCGGAGGCGACGCCGCATGGAGAGCCGATCGTGCTGGACGGGAGGTGACTGGACGGGAGGTGACTTGCGCGACGGGCTGAAAAATCGCAGGCTGGCGTTCACAATCTTGTCCCAAATCTGGACGACAATCCTGCAACGTCGTCATCCCGAGAGTTAGCCTATGTCCAAGCGTCGAGCCCTACTTGGCTCCCTGTTGTCAGCGGGCTTCCTCCTGGTTAGCGCGCAAACCTTGCTTGCCGAACCCGATCCCGGCGTCGAGGCC
>JAYTRP010000553.1:0-10795 GCA_043746145.1 Hyphomicrobiales bacterium
CCTCGATGGATTCGCTGGGCCTCGAAATCGGTCGTGCGCTGGCCGAAGCCGGCCCCGGCGAAAGCCTCGGCCGCGAGGGATTGGCGCTCGGCGACTAGCGGAACCAAGGCGTTCCGCTAGTCGCCGCCGTTGCGGGAGTTAGCCGAAACGAACCGGGGCAAAGCCTCGAAGCTATCAGCGGAAACGAAATTCGCTGATGTGCCGGTATTCGCTGTCGACGCGAAGCACCGTGTCAGTGAAATGCCGGCGGTTTGGCGAATCCGGGAAAGCTTGCGGCTCCATGCAGAGACCGCCATGCTTGCCATAGTGGGCGCCGTCTAGCCCTGGAACTGGACAGTCCAGCTTCGATGCATCGTAGATCTGCACGCCGGGCTCGGTGCTGTGCAACTCGAGTGACAGGCCGTTACGCGGCGAGCGAAGGGTTGCGATCCAGGCGAGTCTGTCCACGCCGGGCTCCCGCGAGGCGATGAAGTTCGTGTCATAAGTCAAGCCAGAGGCATGGCGAACCGAACGCGGGCGTCGGAAATCGTAGGGGCTGTCCGCAACAGCGAGTATTTCGCCGGTGGGGATCAGCTCCGCATCGGTCGGCGTGTAAAAATCGCAGGCAAGTTCGAGTTCATGATCGAGGATATCGGGCGAGCCGTCGAGGTTGAAGTAGGCGTGCTGCGTCAGGTTGACGACGGTGGCCTTGTCGCACACCGCAGATAATTCGACCCGCAGCGTCGCTGGCTCGACAAAGCGATAGACGCAGGTCGCGCTGAGCGCACCGGGAAAACCAGAGTCCCCGTCAGCGGATTCGAGAGTCAACGTGACCGAATGCTCGGAGTGCTCGCCAAGCTTCCATATCCTTGCGCCAAAGCCCTTTGGCCCACCATGCAAAATGTGTTTCTCGCCGGCCTTGCGGTCGAGCTGGTAGGCCGTCCCGTCTAGCGTAAAGCGTCCGTCGGCGATGCGGTTAGCATAGCGGCCAGGGACCGCGCCAAAGCTCGGCGAATGGGCGAGGTAATCTTCGATGGTGTTCAGGCCCAACGTTACCCGCTGTGGTCCGCCAGCCGTTGGCACGACGAGATCCCGCAGCACGGCGCCCCAGGTGAGGATCTTCGCCCGTGCGCCGGCCTTGGAGACGATCTCCGCCTCCATCACCGGGACGCCATCGATCTGGCCGAAAACATGGGCTGGCATAAGCGGGCGTCCTCCAATTTTGACGGCAAACTGGACTAAGTCGACGGCGTCGTCAAAGGCTTGTTTCGATCGGAGAACTTTGCAGCGCACGGTCTCTCGCGGCCCGCAGAACGGCGCTTAACATTGTCGGCGTCAGGACGCCCGTGTTCGTGTTGTAGCGCGAGCAATGGTAGCTATCGAACAGGTCAGGGTCTCCCAACCCGAGCGCATGGCAAGCGCCATGCACAAACGGGTGCGCTGCGAGCCTACGCCCGAACAAGCGCAGGACCGTCTCGTGAGCGATTCGTCCAAGCGCCAGAATCGCGACCAGGCGCGGGAGCGCAGTCACCGCGGAGGCGAGGTAGGGACGACATGTTTGGATTTCTTGCGGGGTCGGCTTGTTCTGCGGCGGCACGCAACGCACGGCGTTGACTATCGCGCATTGGACGAGGGTAAAGCCATCGTCGGGACGGCGGTCGTAGTGACCCGACGACATGCCAAGCTCCGCCAGCGTCGCATAAAGCAGATCGCCCGCGTAGTCGCCCGTAAAGGGACGTCCGGTTCGGTTGGCGCCGCGCAACCCCGGCGCCAGCCCAACGATCAGCAGGCGCGCATCGGGCTCGCCGAACGATTCCACGGGTGCATTGGCGAAGTCGGGAAACACGACACGATTCGTCGCGCGGAAGTCCGCCAAACGTGGGCACGCCTGGCAGTCTCGCGGAGGGCTGACGTCGAACGCCATAGCAACGAGTGCGAAAGGCGCGCGTTAGTCGCGGACGACCTCTTCGGTCGGGATAGGCGAGCCATAGGCAGCTTGTGGGGCGCGTGCGATCCGCACTGCCCGCTCGCCCGGATCGCGTCCAATCTTGGGCATCAACGAGACCAAATCGACAAACTCGTCTGCCTGCCGTCGCAACTCATCAGCGACCATCGAGGGCTGCGTGGAGACGGTCGACACCACAGAGACGCGCACGCCCTTGCGCTGGACCGCCTCAACCAAAGAGCGGAAATCGCCGTCGCCCGAGAATAGCACCATGCTGTCGATGTGATCGGCCATTTCCATCGCGGTCACCGCAAGTTCGATGTCCATATTGCCTTTTACTTTGCGACGGCCCGTCGAATCTACAAATTCCTTAGTAGGCTTCGTGACAACGGAGTAGCCGTTATAGTCAAGCCAATCGACAAGCGGCCGAATTGATGAATATTCTTGATCGTCGACTAGAGCTGTATAGTAGTAGGCCCTGATTAGCCGTCCCTTGCTTTGAAATTCTTTCAACAATCGCTTATAGTCTATGTCAAAGCCAAGCGACTTTGCGCTGGCGTATAGGTTCGCTCCATCAATAAACAGAGCTATACGTTCGGAAGTTGACATCGGTAAGCTACACCTTAGAAAAGCCGGACGATTCCGGCGGGTCGGAAATACGGAATCAAGGTGGCTAAGGAATTTGAGCAGCCCTGAAAACGGTACATGATGGAAAGTGGTACAAAATAGCCAACATACAAAATTAGTACACCGGGTTTCTAAGCCGTGGTCAAGTCTGATGGAGCAAGCAGTAATCAAATGCAGGTGATATCTGCGCTTACAGTTTAGCTTGGCGGATTTATAGGCATGTCGGCCAGTGTTACGTACTAAGTCGGAAAGTCGATTAACTCTGTTCTGCACAAGGCGTAAGTGCAGCCGAGTGATGTTTCGCTATACGGCGCCCGTTTAACGAGTGTTACGTATCGTGGAAATTAAAAAACATCGCTGCGGTGTCGAACTGCTTACCTTACTCAAGACAGATGATAATTGATATACTGCAATCTCTGGCCGAAAGTATGACGCTCTTACTGCTGCAAACCGCTGTGGAGAAATAATGCGATCATGGCTCGGGGGCTTGTTCGCCCTACTCTACGCGCTGGCTTTCCTTGCGGCATACATCGTTAATTACAGAGGCGCCGACTGGACAGCCCCACAATGGCTATTTTGGGTAGCTCTGCCCTACACGACTACGATGTTGAAGCTGTTTGGCGAGGTTGATTTCTCCAGTGATTCACTCACCGCAATCGCGACTGCGGCCGCTTTTTGCTGTTTGCTGGCCTATGTCGCGGGCGCATTGGCGCAAGCCGTGCTGCGCTTAGGGTTCCGCGCGGCTTTGCGCGTCATTAGCCGAGCATGAGTTCGAGATTCTGCACCGCGGCTCCGGAGGCGCCCTTGCCGAGGTTATCGAGTTTAGCGACCAAAACAACCTGACGGTGCGGTTCGTTCGCAAAAACGAAGATTTCCAGCGCGTTCGTGCCGTTCAGCGACTCGGGTTCAAGGCGCAGGTTCGCGGCGCATGTCGCTTCGTCCGCCACGCTGATAAAACGTGATCCTCGGTAATGCGCCGCTAAAGCCGCACGCAAGTCGCTGCCTGTCGGGCGCGACGGCAGAGAGTCAAGCGCCAAAGCGATACTGACTAGCATACCCTGCCGAAAATTTCCGACCGAGGGGACAAAAATAGGCCGACGATCGAGCTCTGAATAATGCGTGATTTCAGGCACATGTTTGTGCTCGAGCGCAAGGCCATAGAGCTCGAAGGCCGGCGCATGGCCCGCTTCGTAAAGCTCGATCATGGTCTTGCCGCCTCCGGAATAGCCGCTAACCGAGGCAATCGACACCACAGCGTCTTTCGGTAGCAGGCCGGCTTGCGTCAGCGGGCGTAAAAGCGCGATCGCGCCGGTCGCATGGCAGCCCGGATTTGTCACCTTGCGCGCGAGCCTGACCTGTTCGGCCTGTCCCTCGACCATCTCGGGAAAGCCGTAAACCCAACCCGGCGCGACGCGATGCGCGCTGGAGGCGTCAATCACGCGCGGGCCCGCCGTGCCCATGTCGTCGATCAGGCGCGCGGCCTCCTTGGCGGCTTCATCGGGCAGGCATAAAATCGTTATATCGACCTCGGCGAGAAGCGCCCGCTTGGCGTCGACGTCCTTCCGCTTCTCAGCCGCGAGGCTGACGAGTTGGAGGCCCGGTTTGCCCGCGAGCTTCTCGCGGATTTGTAGGCCGGTCGTGCCCGCCTCGCCGTCGATGAACAACCGCGTCGTCATATCCGCCTCCGCTCGCGAGACACTATTTCGCGCGCAACCCGCAAAAAAGAAAGGGCGGCCGAAGCCGCCCTTTGCAAAATCCGGCTCGGCGTTGAATTTAACGCTTCGAGAACTGGAAACTCGCACGGGCCTTTTTGTGGCCGTACTTCTTGCGCTCGACCACGCGGGAGTCGCGGGTCAGGAACCCTTCCTTCTTCAACGGTGCGCGAAGCTCGGGCTCGTAATAGGTGAGCGCCTTAGCGAGGCCGTGGCGCACGGCGCCTGCCTGCCCCGACAGACCGCCGCCGGCCACCGTAATCATCATGTCATACTGGCTTGAACGGTTGGCGACCACCAGAGGCTGATTCAACAACATGCGCAGCACGGGGCGTGCGAAATAGACCTCGAGCGCCTTGCCGTTGACGCTGATCTTGCCACTGCCGGGCTTGATCCAGACGCGCGCGATTGCGTTCTTGCGCTTGCCAGTGGCGTAGGCGCGTCCAGCGCTGTCGAGTTTCTGGATGTGAACAGGCGCCACATTGCCTTCCGACGCGAGGCCGGCGCTGCCGAGTTCGGCAAGGGAGTTAAGTGTCTCTGCCATGTTCAGGCGCTCCGGGTGTTTTTGCGATTGAGCGTGGCGATTTCAAACGGCGCCGGCTGCTGGGCGGCATGCTTATGGTCCGGCCCTTTGTAAACGTGGAGATTGCCGAACTGCTTGCGGCCGAGCGGCCCACGCGGCAGCATACGCTCGACGGCTTTCTCGACGATGCGCTCGGGGTAACGACCATCGAGGATCGCTTTCGCGGTGCGCTCTTTGATGCCGCCGATGTAGCCGGTGTAGTGATAATAAACCTTGTCGTCCCGCTTGCGACCGGTCAGCACGATCTTGTCCGCGTTCACAATGACGACGCAGTCGCCGTCATCCATGTGCGGCGTAAAGGATGGCTTGTGCTTGCCGCGAAGGCGCGTGGCGACAATCGAGGCGAGACGCCCAACGACGAGGCCGGCGGCGTCGATGACGATCCACTTCTTCTCGATCTCGGCCGTCTTGGTCGAGTAGGTATGTCCGAACATGAAAGACTGATCCAAAAGTTGCGATCCGCCATTAAGCGGGCCGTTGTGACGCGCTCATACCGGGCGTCTCGCTACAGGTCAACGAAAAATGCCTTCAGAAGCCGCGTAATTCCAAGGATTTTCTGGATGTGGTATTAGGATACCGTATCACCCTCTCTTGGGGGGATCGAGTAGGTTCCGACTGCGTGGGCGACAAGTTCTTCGTCACCGTCGACGGTGATGCTGACCTCGCCGACGGCAAGCCGTTTGCCCAGCTTGATTAGTCGCGCTTCGCCGATCAGGTCGCGCGCCGCGGGTTTACGCAGAAAATTGATATTGAGGTTAGTCGTCACGGCGAGCCCGACCGGCCCGATTTGTGCAAGGATCGCGACGTAGAGTGCGACATCCGCAAGCCCGAACATGCTCGGCCCCGAGATCGTGCCGCCTGGACGCAAATGCATCTCGTGAAAATTGAGCCTCATCCGCGCCTGCATTGGCCCGACGGCTTCAACCGTGAACGTGCGATCAATCTGGCGGAACTCGCGCGCCAGGAACGCGCGAACTTCCTCGAGGCTCATGGCAATGGGGACAGAAGCGGACATGCAGCCCTCGAAGATGGTGTGAGGTGGGCGTTATAGGCGTCCGGTCGTGCCGACAAGAGTGGTGTTGAGCTTGTCGCGAACTCAGTCGGGGCGGCTTTCGACCCGCATTGAACATTACTTTGCCGAACTACTGCTAATATTGAAGTCCATCGACTTGCCATTAGAGCAACCATTATCCTTATTATGTCTGGGTTGTGCCAAAAAAGCCGACTTCTCATTCAGTTAGCCAAACCGACCTGTCTTAAAGCGATGCATTCAGATGCATTTTGGCGGGCGAACGCCACCTCAAGGATACTTATTTTCGGTAGCTAGAACCATGTGTTGCAAAATAACATCGAATAATTCGCCCTAGCAGTTCATTAAGTTCATATTATAAGCGTTGCCCTCACTTTGTATTTGTAAAGTGGATTGAAGGGGATTACCTAGATGATGTTAACTTGGACAGGCATGGTCATTTCTATGGCGGGGATCTAACTGCGAGACGCCCAGCTCAATCTCCGCATTTTTGGAGTTGTTTATGTCGGTGTTAGTAAGTGGACGGGGACAAATCACGATCCCCAAGAGTGTACGCGAATATCTGGACCTTAGTCCTGGCGTTCGTGTCGACTTTGAAATCGGACCTAACGGGCGGGTGTTTCTCGTAAAGCTCGGAGAGGACTCGGAAACCGGGCGTAGCTCGTGCTATTTCGGCTACGTCAAGGGCGACATGACGACTGACCAGATAATGGCGTTGCTGCGTGGCGAAAGCTGACCAGCTGCGGTGCTTCGTATCGCGACAGATCATGATAGCAGACAGATGGTCTCCCGGCGTCCTTGGCGACGCTCGCGCGTTCGCATAAGGAAAGCGACAAGCTCTCGCGGAGACTTCCCGTCATGTCTTCCCACGACACTGCCCTGCTCCGTCGCCAGGATAAAGCCGGCGTTACGACCCTGACCCTCGCCTCAGCCGCAAGCCGAAATGCGCTTGGCCTGTTGATGATCGACTCCCTGATCGTCGCGTTCGACGAACTTGCCAAGGATTCCGCGGTCGACGTGATCGTCATCGCCGGCGAGGGGCCAGCTTTCAGCTCCGGTCACGATCTCAAGGAGATTGAAGCCCATCGCGCTGACGACGACGCGGGCGCCGCCTATTTCGAGACGCTGATGAAACGTTGTTCGTCGATGATGCGGGCGATCGTCGAGGGGCCAAAGCCGGTCATCGCGGCGATCGAAGGCGTTGCGACCGCGGCAGGCGCGCAGCTCGTCGCCGCTTGCGATCTCGCGATTGCGGGCGAGAAGGCGCGCTTTGCACTCCCTGGCGTCAATATCGGCCTGTTCTGCTCGACGCCCCTGGTGGCCGTGGGGCGCGCGGTGTCCCGCAAGCATGCGATGGAGCTTGCGCTGACCGGCGACATGATCGACGCGAGCCGCGCCGAGCGCATGGGACTGATCAACAGGGTCGTGGCGGAGGGCCAAGCGCTGGTCGAGGCGCAGGCGCTGGCGTTGCGGATCGCGGCCCATTCGTCCCCGGTGATTGGCTTAGGCAAGCGAACCTTCTACCAGCAAATCGAGGCGCCGCTCGCGGACGCCTATTCGATAGCGAGCCGCGCGATGATCGAGAACCTTGCTCTTGCTGACAGCGTCGAGGGGATTAGCGCCTTCATCGCGAAACGCGCGCCAAATTGGCGCAACGCATGAGCGACGAACGCTATCCCGATGCTCAGATTCACTCGATTTTGAAGCGCGTGAAGCGTATCGCCATGGTGGGCGCATCGGCAAATACGTCGCGGCCCGCGTTTCTCGTCCTTAAATATCTGGCAGAACGCGGCTTCACCATGTTGCCGATCAATCCGGGCCTTGCGGGCTCGACCATTCACGGGATTTCGGTTTACGGCTCGCTCGCCGAGGCGCCGGGGCCAATCGACATGGTCGATATTTTTCGTAAACCCGAAGCCGCTGGCGGTGTCGTGGATGAAACGCTTGCGCTCGATCCGCTGCCCAGCGTGATCTGGATGCAGCTCGGCGTTTACGACGAACAGGCGGCGGCGCGGGCGCGGGCGCGTGGCGTCGAAGTCATCATGAATCGCTGTCCGAAAATCGAATATGGCCGATTTTCGGGCGAGATCGGTTGGCATGGGGTTAACACTCGGATCATCTCGTCACGAAAGAAGCTCGCAGGCGCCGGCTTCCAAAAGCTCGAAATCGGGGACAGATGAGCGATAAAGGACATGAATCGTGCTACGGGCGACCGAAAACATTGACTTTTGTTTGAAATTGCCTAATTGAAGGTCCGCCGAGGGCGCTGTCGAATTTAGGTCTGCAGCGCGCCTACCTTCAAGCCGGGACACGAGGTCCCAGGCAGCCGAAGGGTTCGGTGGACGCAGCCGCCTGACGAGCCGCGCGCCCTTAGTGAAGCCGAATGGCGGCATGGCGCGAGAAAGCGCCACTTTCATCTCTCTGTTGTGAGTACAAATGAAATTCGATGAACTCGGCCTGAGCGAGAAAGTGCTCGATGCCGTAAAAGCGGCGGGCTACGACACGCCGACCCCAATTCAAGAACAAGCCATTCCGCATGCCCTACAGGGACGCGACGTCCTCGGCATTGCGCAGACGGGAACGGGCAAGACGGCCGCGTTCACGTTACCGATGCTCTCATTGCTCGAAAAAGGCCGCGCCCGCGCCCGTATGCCGCGCACGCTGATCCTGGAGCCCACGCGCGAATTGGCCGCGCAAGTCGAGGAAGCGTTCGGCAAGTATGGCGTCAACCACAAACTGAACCTTGCGCTGCTGATCGGCGGCGTATCGTTCAGCGACCAGGAAGCCAAGATCATGCGCGGCGCCGACGTGCTGATCGCCACGCCGGGTCGACTGCTTGACTTTGCCGAGCGCGGCAAAATCTTGCTGACCGGCATCGAAATCCTGGTGATCGACGAAGCCGACCGCATGCTCGACATGGGGTTCATTCCCGATATTGAGCGTATTTGCAAATTGGTGCCGTTCACGCGGCAGACTCTGTTCTTCTCCGCAACCATGCCGCCGGAGATTACCCGGCTCACCGAGCAGTTCTTGCACAATCCGGTTCGGGTCGAGGTTTCCAGGCCCTCCTCCACCTCGGCGACCACCACGCAATTGCTGGTCAAGTCCGGCGCCTCGCCCGAGGAGAAACGCGCGACGCTGCGGCGTCTGGTGCGAACGGCTGAAAACTTCAAGAACGCGATAATTTTCTGCAATCGCAAGCGCGACGTGCAAGTGGTGTATCGCAGCCTTCAGAAGCATGGCTTCTCTGTTGGCGCGTTGCACGGCGATCTCGACCAACGCGCGCGAATGGCCTCGCTCGACGCGTTCCGCAACGATCAGGTGCAGTTGTTGGTCTGTTCCGACGTAGCGGCGCGCGGCCTCGACATTCCCGACGTCAGCCACGTTATCAACTACGACCCGCCGCATCATTCCGAGGATTACGTTCATCGGATCGGCCGCACTGGACGCGCCGGTAAAACTGGCGTGGCGCTGACAATCGCAACACGCGCGGATCAGAAATCGATCGACGAGATCGAGAAGCTAATCGCACGCAAGATCGATTGGGCGCCGGGATCGCAGGACGTTGTTGAGGAAGAGGAGGTTACGCCTCTTCGTGAAGAGCGGTCGCGTGGTCGGCGCGAGCGCGGGCCTGCTCTGGGCGGCGATGAGGCCAGGCCAGAGCGTGCGGCTCGGCCGGAGCGTGCGCCGCGGCCTGAGCAAGAAGCGAGATCGGAGCGCGCGCCTCGCCCCGAGCGCGAAGCTCGTCCTGAGCGGGAAGCAAGACCTGATCGAGAAGCAAGACCCGCGCGGGAGGCGAGACCCGAGCGCGCAACTCGGCCGGACCGTGAGGCGCATGCGCCGCAGCCGACGGCATCACGCCCGGCGGCAGGGCGTGACAACCGCCCTGCCCGAACCGAGGCGCCACAACGTCGCTATCGTGAGGATCGTGACGACGTTCCCGTGATCGGGCTTGGCGATCATGTGCCGAGCTTCCTGTTGCGCCCGACGCGCAAGCCAAAACCAGCGACCGTCGACGCTGAAGACTGAGACGGTTCAGCGCGTCTGCCGGCTGGCCCTGAATGGCCAGTCGATCACGCCGCCAGCGAAAAGCGCCCACCAGACCAACACAGGCTGAAAAGCAAGCCGGGGTATGTGGTACCACCATGTCAGGTGGAGTCCGCCGGCAGGAACATCGTCGAGAAAATGCTTGATATTGGCGGGAAACACGAAAACGGCGTAGAGCGCAAGCGCCACGCCCGCCCATTTCTTTAACGGCCCCACAACCAGCGCGATCCCGCCCGCGATCTCGCAAAGCCCGGTCAATAGGATGACTTCGCGCGGTTGTGGAACCCAGTCGGGCGTTATCGAAATGAAAGTGTCGGGCGATCTAAGATGCGCGACTCCCGCAGCGACATAAAACACGCCCATGACCCAAGCCATGACGCGGCGAGTTCCCGAGACCTGCATTGGATCTATCGCCCTGGCCTAAACACATAGTACGCTGGCGGCGGTTATCGGATCTTTCCGAGCTGCAAACGATACGCAATCGCTAGTTGCGTGTCGTCGTTAGGTCGTTGACTAGATCAGCCCGACCTGAGCCGTTTGCGGGCGCGTCCAGGCTATAAGCGAGCCGTTTACGGAGATTTCGACGGGACGCCCCGCCCCTCGCGGAGAATCTCACGCCGCGTCGGCGCTCACCCGGTTTCGCCCGTCGGCCTTGGATCGGTACAGCGCCTGATCGGCTCGGCGGTAGAGTTGGTGCGGGTCGGTATCGTCGCGGCGTTCGGCTAATCCGATGGAGGTTGTCACCTTGATGACCTGCTCGGTATTGTCGATTGTGAACGGCTCCTGCTCGATCGCTTGGCGTGCGCGTTCAGCGATCCGGCCAGCGGCCTGCACATTCACGCCCGGCATGACGATGACGAATTCTTCGCCGC
>JAYTRP010000554.1:0-3493 GCA_043746145.1 Hyphomicrobiales bacterium
ACAAGCGGTCGGTCGCGCTCGATGCGACGACAGCACAAGGACGCGAGCGTCTGCTACCGTTGATTGAAGGCGCGGATATCCTGCTCGATTCGAGTTGCGGCGACCTCAACACTTGGCTCGGCCTTGATCGCGACGCGCTGCTTCGCCGCTTCCCCGGGCTAATCGTCGCCCGCATGACGCCGTTCGGCGATGACGGTCCCTGGGCGAAATTCAAAGGCTCCGACCTTATTCATCTCGCGCTCGGCGGCGTGATGATGAATTGCGGCTACGATCCCGATCCCCGTTTGAAATACGACCTGCCGCCGATCGCGCCACAGCTCTGGCACGCCTATCATATCGCGGGCGAACAACTCGCTGTCGGCGCTGTGGCGGCGCTGCTTCATGGTCGGCGCACCGGTGTCGGACAAGACGTTTCCTGCGCGGTTCACGAGGCGGTGTCGAAGAACACTGAACTCGATCTAATGAGCTGGGTGATGCGCCGCGTTCCGCTTTACCGGTTGACGTGTCGTCACGCGATTGAAGATCCGAACCACACGCCGAACGTCGCACAAACCAAAGATGGCCGCTGGTATATTTCCTGGGGCGTCGGCCCGCGCGACGAAGCCAATCTCGTGCCGTTCCTCGACAGCTATGGCATGCGCGCCGATCTGGAGCCGCCAAGCGTCGATGCCGATATGCGCGCCCGCAATGTGCCGGGCTCCTCAAAGGGCGACGAACGCCAGGCTCACATCCTCGAAGTGATTCAGCGCTTCGTCCGCGCCTATCGTTACGATACGATGCCGTGGCGGGGCGCGCAGGACGCGGGGCTGCTATGGTCGCCTTTGCGCAAACCGCACGAGAGCGCGCTCGACGCGCATTGGCTTCGCCGCCACAGTTTTGCTGACGTCGAACATCCCGAACTCGGGCGGTCGCTTCGCTACGCCACTAGCAAATGGCTTTCCACCGCGACGAGTTGGCAAGTGGGACGCAGGGCGCCCACTCTGGGCGAGCATACTCAATCAATCTTGGCTGACACGACAGCCCCTCGCAAAGCGCCGGTGATTGTGCGCGAGGCGAAGCCAGCGCTGCAATCACCGCACGGCAAGCCTTTCCCTTTGCAAAACATCCGTATTCTCGATTTTGCGTGGTTTCTGGCGTCGGCGGGCGGCACACGCTTCCTCTCCGCCATGGGCGCGGAGAGCCTGAAGGTCGAGTGGAAGGAGAATCCGGACACGCGGCTCGCCGCCATGGCGCCAATTGGCGGCCGAGAGGCGCGCCGCACGGCCACCGCGCCGCTGCCGGGGGTGACCGATCAGGACATGGGCGGTCAGTTCAACAACAAGAACAGCGGCAAGCGGGGTCTGTCGCTGAACATTCGCGATCCCCGCGGATTGGCGATCGCCAAGTCCCTCGTGCGCGTCTCGGATGTTGTCGCCGAGGGATTTTCTCCTGGCGTGCTGGAGCGTCTCGGGCTCGGCTATGACGTGCTGCGCAGTATCCGCCCCGACATTATTTACATCCAGCAATCAGGCATGGGGAGCCACGGCGTCTACGGTCGGCTCCGAACCGTCGGCCCGATTGCCGCTGCATTTTCAGGAACGTCCGAAATGTCCGGACTACCCGAGCCCGCCATGCCGGTTGGTTGGGGCTATTCGTACCTCGATTGGATGGGCGCCTATAGCTACGCCCTGGCGATTCTCGGCGCGCTTCATCACCGTGAACGCACCGGCGAAGGACAATGGATCGATGCGTCGCAATGCGAGGCGGGGCTGTTTCTTGCTGGACCCGCCATCCTTGATTGGTCCGCCAACGGACGAGTTTGGTCCCGCCTCGGCAATCGTTCCCCCTACAAGCCCGCCGCGCCGCACGGCGCCTATCCGTGCAGCGGCGTGGACCGTTGGATCGCCGTCGCTTGCTTCAACGACGAAGACTTCGCGCAATTGGCGAGGGTCGCTGGCCATCCCGAATGGACCAGGGATGTCCGCTTCAATGGCTTGGCGGCCCGCCTCGCCCATCAGGACCAGCTCGACGCGATCGTTGGCGCCTGGACTGGAACCCAGGAGGCGCGCGCCTGCATGATGGCTCTGCAATCCGCAGGCGTTCCCGCCGGTGTTTGTCAGACGGCGGAAGATCGATGCGATCACGACCCGCAACTCGCTCATCTTAATTGGCTGACGGAAGTCACGGGAACCAAGATTGGCACATGGCCGGTCGCGGAACTGCCGATGAAGTTCAGCGCAACGCCTGCTCATGTCGGCGGCCCGATCAACCGGGGCGCGCCGTGCTACGGCGAAGACAACGTCCATATCCTTACCGAGATTCTTGGCTATTCCATGAGCGACGTCGAGCGCCTCGCCGAGGAAGGCGTGATTTGACGAAGCTTAGTGGGTTAAGAATACCGTTCGACAGGAAAAGCGACTATGACCACCATCACGATCGGCAAATACTCAATCACCAAAGTCGTAGAACTAGAGCGGCCCTTTGCGCCGGCGCGGGAGTTTTTTCCCGATTTGACCGCCGAAATGCTCGGCATTTGTCAGCAGGAATTGCCAAAGGGCCAGTTGACGCCGGACGGCTACGTCAACATGAGCTATCACACTTTCCTGGTGAAGACCGATCGCTACACGATGCTGGTCGACACCTGCTGCGGCAATCACAAGAATCGCTGGACGCGACCCGAATTCAGCCAACTCAACACCAACTTCCTCTGCACGCTCGCCGACGCAGGCGTGAAGCCCGAGGAAGTCGATTATATCATGTGCACGCACCTGCACTGGGACCACGTTGGTTGGAATACGCAGTTGATCGACGGGCGCTGGGTTCCGACTTTTCCCAACGCCAAGCACATCATCAGCCGAACCGAATATGATTATTGGGACGCAGCCTATCGTCGCGGCGATGCGAGCATCCATTGCGTCAGCTTTGAGGACAGCGTGCTGCCGATAAAGAAGGCCGAGCAGGTTGTGCTGGTGGATGACGACTACCAGTTTGACGATGGCGTCTCGCTAGAGCCGTGCTTTGGCCATTCGGCAGGACATGTCGTGGTCAACATTGCCGATCAAGGCGCCCACGGCGTTGTCACCGGCGACGTCATCCACCATCAAATTCAGCTCCGCTTTCCCTCGATATCGACCAGAGCGGACACCGATCCCAATCTCGCGCGCACGACGCGCACCGCCCTCATCGAGAAGCTCGCGGGGAGTGGCTCCTTGTTGCTGCCAGCGCACTTCCAGTCGCCAACGATCGGCAGAATCGAGTCCGCACCGCAGGGATTTCGCTACGCGCCTGTGGCGTGACGATGCGGGTCGGAGGGCGGCGGATGTCGCGGATGGTGGTTGATCGGGCTTTGAGGTGTAGGCGCGAACTCAAGCACTACCCTCGCCGTCATTGCGAGCAGCCCTTGCGACGAAGCAACCCAGGAGCGGCGGGCGCTATGGTTGGAAGCAAGGCCGCGCGCAGGGCCCGTGCCGCAACGGCTGGCGCTCTACGTCCCCCTGGGTTGCTTCGTCGCAAG
>JAYTRP010000555.1:0-3485 GCA_043746145.1 Hyphomicrobiales bacterium
TCGTCTTGCTCGTCATAGCCCCATCCTCTCAGGAGTTGGAGCCTCCGGCAAACCCGGCGCGGTTCAGTGCGGTCTAAGAGGCTAGAGCTGGCCCCGTTCGTCAGAGCTGGCCCTGGTCGTCTGAACAGTTTCCCGCAATCGAAAAGGGGCGTGCCGCCGGATTTCGCTTTTTAGGGATAGCCGCGCGTTTCTCGCGATGCAGCGAGGGCGTGGCCCGACAGGAATTGGGACAAACGCGCGGCGGCTGAAAATTCACACGGCCGCCGCCATGTTCGTGGCGGCTAATTAGGTCTCGTACTGCGTCCGTTTGCAGAGGCTCGAACGCAGTCGACGGGCGTTGTAGAAATTCGGGTATCTGCTCAGCGAGGCGCGCGCCTTGCCGACGCTGTATTAAGCTCGCAGATAGACCTCCAGGTAGTTCACCGATTTGCAAAGCTGCTCGACGAACATATCGTCGCGCCACGATATCTTGCGCTCCATGTTGATGGCGATCTTGTTTTCGATCGATACGCGGGTGAAGTTCACGCTGGTGAACCGGCTGCCTTGATCGGTTTTGAAGACTTCCGTCTTGCTATACTTGCCGATGGCCACTTCGAGCGGCTCGACGCAAAAATCGGTTTCCCTCGTGCTCGACACGCAATGCGACAGAGCGCGACGCGTGAACCAATCCACGACGGCGCAGAGATACGCAAAACCCCGCACCATCGGCATATATGTGTTGTTGATCGCCCAGATTTGGTTGAGTCGTTCGACCTTCAACATGCGTAACAGATACGGGTATATCTTGTGGTCAGGCGTGAGCTTCGACGTGTTCAGACGCCGATAGATCGCCTCGATGGCCATGCGCTTCATCAGCGTGCCTGCATGGCGGCGGCCGATCACGACGCCGTCGCGGTTCATGAAGTCGCATCGTCCGGCCGCCCGCGAGGGGGTACTCCAGATGCAACACATCGATCCGCCGCGTAATCGCCAATTCTTCCGGCGAGACCGGCCGTGGCTTAAAATAGATCGAGCCTGGGCTGATGTTCAGCGCCTTCGCCTGCCAGAGGAGAGAGAGGCCGTGTGCCTTGTCGATTGTCGTTTTGCGCTAAGCAAACCCGCTTTGGTGAGCGTGCCTTCCAAAAAATTGTTCTCCTGCGCTAGAGCGCCTCCCTATCAATCTGTATCATACCCACATGCAGCGAAGAAATTTTCGGTTTCAGTAGGGTTGAAGATGTCGGCGCAGGCTTCGAGCAGCGCCATCACTCCTGGAACTGTTCGCTCGGCGAGCTTTCTCAAGTGCGCCTTGAGCTTGGCGTAGGCTTTCTCGATGGGGTTCAGGTTAGGGCTGTAGGGCGGCAGGTAGAGAACGCTGGCGCCGAAGCGCTCCAGGATGGATTTGACGCGTTCGCTCTTATGGCTGGGCAGAGTGTCCATCACGACGATGTCGTCGGCGTTCAGCGTCGGGCCGAGATCGTCGCACAACCAAGCCTCGAAGCGTTTGGCGTTCATGGGGCCGTCGAGCGCACGGGGAGCGACGAGGCCCCCAAAGCGCAAGCCCGAGACGAGGGTCAGCGTCTTGTTGTGGCCGTGAGGAATGGCGGCGCGCAATCGCTCTCCCCGTTTGCAACGGGCGCATAGGCGCGCGATGTTGGTCGTCGCGTCGGTTTCGTCGATGAAGATCAGGCGCGCCAGATCGAGCAGGAGTCGACCCTCGAACCACGCGAAGCGCCGCGCCTTTACGTCCCACCTTTCTTGTTCGCTCGCATGCGCCGTGGTTTTTTGAACGTGACGTTATGCCGCACAAAAAACCGGTCGATCACGGATGTCGAAAACGTCTCGCCGCGGCTTTGCAGCTTCTCATCAATCTCTTCGAGCGTGTGATAAGGCCTACGGCGCGCCAGACCAAGCAGGTACGCCTTATGCGCCTCGATGCGAGCCGAGCGCGGGTCGCCCCCTACTGGTCGAGGCGACGCTTCCCCCGTCTGGTCGAAGCGCTGTTTCCAGCGCACGACGCTCGCGATGCTGACCGCAAAATGCTTGGCCGCCGCCCGGCGCGACAATCCTTCCGCCGCAATCGTCGATAGAACCCGTACGCGAATACCAAGAGACAAGGCCATGTTCGCCACCTCCCTTCCGGAAAACTCCAGAAGCACAAAACAGCAGCCATGGGAATCCTCAAACGCGATTCATTTCGCTCGGGGCACACTCTAAGTGAGGCAAAGGACCTTGAGGACTTTGCGTTGGAGGAAGAGCGAAAGGCACGATTGCGAGCTGAAGAAGCAGAAATCCGCGAGCGCAATGCAACAGCACAAGTTCAGATACTGATTGAGAGACTAAACGCGACGGGCGCTTCAAAAGGTGACGATCACATTCTGTCTCAGAAATGGGCGGACTTTGAGGATTGGTGCGACCGGGCGTTGGTTGGGCGCGTCGTCTTGACGGGTGCGCGAGGCGCGTATGCAAGAAAGCCCTGTTTGGTGATGTAGCTCAGGCTGCCCGAAGCCTACTCTGGTTGGCAAATGTTTGTCGTGACCAATTGTTGGGTGGTGGCGGATCGCTGCATGATGAGATGCTTGAGGACGGCGTGTACAATCGCCCATGCGGCGGTGATAAATTTTCTTTCGACGGGCGTGCGCAGCGGCTTATTTCAGGTTGGCACATCAAGACCGGCGGTAATACGCGCGCGCCCGAGTTATGTTTGCGCATCTACTACGGTTGGGGTGATCAGAGCCAGCAAATTGTGGTCGCGGATATGACTGCTCACCGGACGAGCGGCGCAAGCTAGAAGTGTGAGTTTTCGGACGAACTCCTCGGCGGTTTTATACACTCAGGTGCCACACCTAATTGGCTGCAATACAGATATGTCAAACTCGTGTGAGCCGCACCGCGACGTGGCTCATCATTCCCCTTGAGATTGAGTCGACATAAAATATGCCGGTGTTTCATGTTTCAAGCGTTTCAAAGTGATATCCTCAGCGCAAATGGCGGTTCGGCCTACGCCCCTTTGACCGCGTCGCTATGCCGTCGGTGAAACACCTGAAACACGAAACACGGCAACCAGGCGAGATCGTGCGGGGCCAACTGAATCGGTGTGGGACGAAGCGAATGACACGGCAAGAGATCCTGGCGTTGTATCGTCCGATACGAGCCTCTGTCAGGCGCATAAAAAGAGGCGGACGGCGTTTGCAACCCATCCGATCTCAACCGCGCGGCCAAGGCTGTCGGACTGTGGAGGAACGACAAGATCATTTTTCCCGAGGAAGAGGGACCAGTCGAAATGCTCAGCGACATAGCGCTGTTCGAACCGAGTCAACGCGGGCGGCGCGCATTCGATCCGTTTCTTAGCGAGCGCAGTTCGAGGCTGGACCCGACCGATGCCGAATTGGCGTTACAAATGGGCTACGCCTTCTTTTCTCTGTTTCGTTACGCAGGACCCCACGAGAGGGGCGGCGTCTGGCTCGGAACCTTGTTCGACGAGAACAAGCGGGTTTGGCTTATGGACG
>JAYTRP010000556.1:0-3484 GCA_043746145.1 Hyphomicrobiales bacterium
GGTCGATCGGCAACTCGCGTTTGAGAATCGCGATGTCGCGCAAAATCGAGGCTTTCGTGTCCTTGGGGAAGCCGACGATATAGCCGCAAGTGACAATGACCGGATATTTCTTCCAGGCCAACAGCATCTCACGATATTCTTCGATCCGGTTTTGCCGCTTTTTGACCGCTTCGAGATTGTCGGGATTAATACTTTCCAGCCCGATGAAGATCAGGTGCGCGCCCGCTTTCACCACTTTTTCAATGAAGCGGGGGGTGCGATGCGCCATTGCATCGACCTGAATGATCATGCGCACCTTAATGCCTTCGCGCTCATTCAGTTCGATCAAGCGGTCGGCGTAGGCCTCCCAATTTTTATTTCGCGCGAAATTATCGTCGGTCACGAAAAAGCGCGCAATGCCATTGGCGAGATTAGCGCGCACGATCGTCTCGAGATCGTCGGCAGTGCGAAATCGGCTCTTTCGGCCCTGCACGTTGATAATGGTGCAGAACGAGCATTCGAACGGGCAACCGCGGCCGAGATCGAAGCTCGACCACTTCGTGAAGGAGCGCTCTACGAATTCTCGATCCAGCATCGGTACGGGCGCGCCCGCGAGGCTCGGCATCGCCGCAAGATGGTTATAGAGCGGACGCAACTTCCCCGCCCATGCGTCACAAAGCACCTCGTCGAGCCGGCCTTCTTCCGCTTCACCGGCGAACATGGACACGTCGAGTTCGCGCGCGAGATCGATCTCTTCGGCGTTCTCGCCTAGCATCGCGATCACGCCGGAGACGTGGAATCCGCCGATCGAAACCAGCACGCCTGCCGCACGTAGCGGTCGCGCGATGTCCATGGCGCGGGGAAACTGGTTGGTCTGCACGCCGACGAGGCAAACAAGAACCCGCTCGCCTCGCCGATGTTGGCGGATAATGGCGGCAACGTCGACCTTGGCGTTGGTTTCATCGACCGGGCGCCCGCGCAATGTTACGTCCGGGCCGAGTATTTGGCGCTGATTGGCATCGTCGAGAATGCCGGCCAGACAGGCCAGCGAATTCGATGGCACTACAGACCGCCACCATTGCAGGGGATAGCCGGCATCGTCGTATCGAGCGGGCTTAATTAGATAGATGTCGAACGACTGCACGCTCGGCCCCCTAGAATGCGGCGTGGCGTTGTCGCCACATTCCGAGAACGTTAAACGCTTTTTCGGCGTAAGGGAATTGTCAGGAGCGTTTCCCCGCTTGTTTAAGCTCATCAAATTCGTTGTCTGACAGCGTAATACTTGCCGCTGCGACATTTTCGTCGAGATGCGACACTTTCGATGTGCCCGGGATAGGCAACATCACGGGACTACGTTTCAACAGCCAAGCAAGTGCGACCTGGCCTGGGGTAGCGCTATGCTCATGGGCGATTCGATCCAGCGCACCGCCCTTTTTTGCGAGATCGCCGGCCGCGAGCGGAAACCAAGGAATAAAGCCGATGCCGTTCTTCTCGCAATAATCAAGGACGCCTTCACTGGCGCGATCGGTAAGATTATAGCGATTTTGAACAGTTGCGACGGGGAAGAAGCGTTGCGCCGCCTCAATTTCGGCGACGGATACCTCCGATAGGCCCGCATGACGAATAATCTTGTCGTCAATCAGGCTCTTAATCGCGGCGAACTGCTCGTCTTGGGGAACGCCCGAATCGATTCGGTGCAATTGCCAGAGGTCGATGACCTCGACACCGAGACGCTGGCGGCTCGAGTGCGCCTGTCCAATCAGATAATCGGGACGGCCATTTGGGGTCCAAATATTTGGCCCGCTCCGCATCAGCCCGCCCTTGGTCGCGATCACGACGCCAGAATAGGGCGCGAGCGCCTCGTGAATGAGCCTTTCCGATACATCGGGTCCGTACGAATCGGCGGTGTCGATGAAATCGACGCCAAGCTCAGGAAGACGCTTTAACGTACGTAGCGCTTCTTCGCGGTCTTCCGGTTCGCCCCAGATTCCACGGCCGGTGATGCGCATGGCGCCAAAACCTAGCCTATGGACCGCTAAATCACCGCCAATCTTGAATACGCCCGACGCTGTTGCGCTTAACATGCGATTCTCCAGGAATGAGTCGTGCGCATATGGGAGTGCGACTATGGGCTGGTAAGAGGGCTTTCGGTTTGCGTTTGGCGAAGCGAACGCATCACCAACCCGTGAAACAGGCCCTTGCCTTTGCCATAAACGCGAGTTCGTGCGTTACCCTTTTTCGATGGGTTTAAGCGGCGAGGCGGGAGCCCCGCCGGCAGGAGGGTGTTTAGCTATGAGCGTGTTTCATCCCGGCGGCGTCGCCGCCATCACGGGCGCTGCAAGCGGTATCGGCCGCGCTGCGGCGGAGATGCTGTCGGAGCGGGGGCTAAGTCTCTGCCTGCTCGACCGCAACGAAGCCGATCTCAATGCGGTCGCGGCGTCGCTCAAGACACCGACGCGCGTCGTGGTCGGAGACGTCGCGCGGCCGGCCGACGTGCAACGCCTACGCGACGTCGCCTATGACTCGTTTGGGACGGTGACGATCCTGATGAATAACGCGGCGATTGGCGGCGGGTCCGCAAGCTGGAAGAACGCCGATCGTTGGCGCACGATTCTCGACATCAATCTTTGGGGCGTCATCAACGGCGTGCACTCTTTCGCCGAGTCGATGCTAGCGCAGGGAACGCCAGCGGCGATCATCAACACCGGCTCGAAGCAGGGCATCACCAATCCTCCCGGCGACCCCGCCTATGCCGTCGCCAAGGCGGGCGTGCGCGCGCTGACAGAACAACTCGCGCACGAACTACGAAATCAGCCCGGCTCACAGGTCACCGCCCATTTGCTCGTTCCGGGCTGGACCTTTACCGGCCTGTCGAAAGACGCAGGCGGCCCTAAACCGGACGGCGCCTGGACGGCCGAGCAAGTGGTGGGGCGAATGATTCAAGGCGTTAAAGCGAGCGAGTTCTACATCTACTGCCCCGACAACAGCGTTACGGAGGAAATCGATGCGCTGCGGCTGCGTTGGGGCGTAGGCGACATTATCGAGAAGCGCCCGGCGTTGTCACGCTGGCACCCAGACTGGTCGGCAAAGTTCGACGATTACGTGAAAGAATCGAGCGGCAAGGTCTGAAGGGGTCGCTCTTGACTGCGATGCGGGACACATCCGACCCTGTCGCGCATGAAAAGTGAAAGTGTACCGCCCGGGGTATTCCCGCGCCTAGCTCTTGTTCTCGCGGTGTTGCGCTGCCGCGAGCCCATCGTGCTGGTCGAGGCGGCGGCAGGCATGGGAAAGTCGGTCCTGATCGCGGAGATAGCTGCGCAATGCGGCGCTCAGCTTTGCGCAGGTGCGCAGGCGCCCGTCGCTGATGAGCCGCTGGCGCTTTGGGACATTCCGCCGGGGACTTTTCCGCAAGCTCTGCCTGAGCGCTTCGTGTCAGGCCGCTCGCGGCTGATCATCGTCAAGCGCCCTAGGGATGTTCTTCCTGGGTTGGACCGGGCCGACGCTT
>JAYTRP010000557.1:0-29206 GCA_043746145.1 Hyphomicrobiales bacterium
GTCCGCGTGATCGCCTCGCGGAGTCGCGTCAGCGAAAGAGGCCCTGCGCGTTCCAGGCGTTGCGCCAGCGCCCGCACACGTTCCGCAGCTCTGGCGAACTCGGCCCGCGGCGAATGTCGGGCCAGCGCGCGCGAGAGCGCCGCGACGCGCAGCGCCCGGGCGTCGAGCGCCCCCCTCGCACGCGCGCTCATCGCCATTGTCGCGGCGTCAAGTCGTTGCCGGGGCAGAGCGAGCAGGGCTTCGCCACCGGGAAGAGCGCGCGACAAGCCTCGGAGATCGGCTCGGCGACGCTGCGCGAGACGCTGAGTTGCGCCGCGCCCGCGCGCATCGAAATCGGCGAGCTTTGCCAGAAGTTCGGCGCGCACGGGCACGCTGATCTCCGCGGCGGCGGTCGGAGTCGGCGCGCGCAGGTCCGCGACGTGGTCTATTAAAGTCCAGTCGGTCTCGTGCCCCACCGCTGAGATCAGCGGGATTTCGCTCGCCGCCGCGGCGCGAACCACGGCCTCGTCGTTGAAGCTCCAGAGATCCTCGAGCGAGCCGCCGCCCCTGGCGACAATCAGCAGGTCAGGTCGAGGGATGGGGCCGTCGAACTTAAATTTATTAAACCCGACGATCGCGCGCGCAACCTCTTCGGCCGACGCGTCGCCTTGCACCTTGACGGGCCAAACGATCACCCGGACAGGGAAGCGATCGGCGAGACGGTGCAGAATATCGCGGATTACCGCGCCGGTTGGCGAGGTCACGACCCCGATTACGCGCGGCATGTAAGGCAGCGGGCGCTTGCGATCCGGGTCGAACAAGCCTTCGCCCGCAAGCTGCCGACGGCGTGCTTCGAGCAGCGCCATCAGCGCGCCGACTCCGGCGGGCTCGATCGTTTCGACGATGATCTGGTAGGAGGATTTATTGGCGAATGTGGTGATCTTGCCGGTCGCGACGACCTCGAGACCCTCCTCGGGCTTGATCCGCATCCGCGCGAAGGTCATTTTCCAAATGACCGCGTCGATCCGCGCGCCGGTATCCTTCAGGCTGAAATAGACGTGCCCCGACGAATGCGGACCTCGATAGCCCGTGATCTCGCCACGGACGCGCACGTAGCCGAACCGCTCTTCCAGCGTGCGCTTCAGCGCATTGGCAAGATCGGAGACGGTGACTTCGACCGCGTTCGAAGCGCTCGCTTCACTCCGTTGGACTTCGGATGGCATTTTCGCGACGATCCTCTCTGAACCGAGATTCTCTTAAAAAACCAACGCGTCTTTTTAAAACTAGCGGCCTTTTCCCTAGCGAAGACAACCGCCCGCCTTTTTGCCGCCGACTTGTTTCGTCAGGGAGTGGGAGTTAATCCGATTCGATGCGGCGGGGAACGCCGTACGGGGGTCTTACTAGGGATGATGAGGTTTTTGGCGGGTTTTTCCGGTCGGACGGCGTCGGTCGCATCCGCTTGCGCCGCGGTTGCGGGTCTGGCTCTCCTTATGTGGCCGGCAGCCCCGGCCCTGTCCATGAGCAGCGACTGCGAGAGATTGCGCCATGCGATTGCAGACGGCTCGCATGGCGGTCAAGGCGGCCAGTTGCAGGCGGCGGCGGATCGGCAACGCTCTGAGATCGAACGAACCGTCGCTTATTCGCATACCATTGGCTGTGACAATCATAAGTTCCTCATTTTCGGAACCGACCCTCCGGCGCAATGCGGTCAGATCGGCGCGCAGATTGGTCGCATGCGCGCCAATCTCGAGGATCTGCAAGGGCGCTCGGGCGGTGGCGGCGGCGCCCGCGGGGATCTGGTCGCCCGCTTCAACGCTCAATGCACGAACCAGCAAGACCGGCCCTCGGGCGTCCTGGACGCGCTATTCGGCCAGCCCAAGCCTTCTGATGTAAGGGAAGAGCCGCTTTCTCCTGATGGCGATCTGGCTCCCGTCGAAAAATCGACCGAGCCTATGGGCGAAGCGCGTGCTGGCGGCAAAGCGGTCTGCGTGCGCGCCTGCGACGGCGCTTTCTTCCCCGTATCTTATTCCGCTAGCGGGGGTCGTCTCGACGCGCTGCAGGATATGTGCCGCGCGCTCTGCCCCAACGCTGACGTCGCTCTCTATACCTATCCGACCAGCGGCACGATCGAGCAGTCGGTGTCGATCACGGGCTCGCGATACATGGACAGCCCGACCGCGCTACGATTTCGTCAGACCTACGATCCCACCTGCTCATGCCGCCGCCGTGGGCAGAGTTGGGCGAGCGCCCTCGCGCCCGCGGAGGCAAAACTCGGCCACGAAGACAAGTCCGACATCCTGGTCACACCTGAAAAAGCGGCCGAACTGTCGAGGCCCAAGGCGGACGTCAAGGCGACCGATCCCAAAGCCAAGCCAATCAAAGGCCTTGCGGGCAAAACGCCGAATCCTGGCCCCAGTCCGACCTCAACCCCGAGCGCTGCGACGACCGCGACGGGGACCGACGTCAACGGGGTTGATGTGGTGTTGAGCCAAGCTGCAGCGGCGATTAGCCGCGAAGGCTCGGGCATCGCCGGCAATGGAGACGTTTCGGGGACTGCGCCCGTTGGCGAGCATCAGGGCAAGGAGGTCGAGTCGGTCGGTCCCGATGGCGTCAAACGGAAGGTGCGGATAGTCGGGCCGACGCTCTAGCGTAGCCGATCAACGGCAACAGCGTGGCGAGTTCGGGTCCGGACTCGCGCCCCGTAAGTGCGAGCCGCAGCGGATGGAATAATGCTTTGCCCTTCCTTCCCGTCGCAGATTTGAGCTGGCTGGTCCAACTGGCCCAGGTCTCCCGACCCCAAGGTTCAGGCGGCAGGGCGTCCTTAGCAGCGGCAAGGAAGCTCGAATCCTCTACGATAGGATCGATTTCGCCACACACGACTTGCCACCAATAGACGATATCGGAGAGCGTCTCGAGATTGCCCCGGGCGGAGAGCCAGAGCGGCTCGGCGACTTCGCCGGCTACGCCGAGATTCGCGAGACGAGCGTGCACGGCTTCGAAGGGCAGAATGTGCAGGGTGCGCGCCGATAACGAGCGCAACTCTGCTTCGTCGAAACGCGCAGTCGCCTGCGAAATTCCTTCGAAATTCAGATCCTCCGCGAGTTCGTCCAACGAAGCGACGGGATGGACCGATGTTGACGTACCGACTTGCACGGCCAGGGCGGCGGCCGCTAACGCTTCGATGCCGCTGTCGCGCAGCGAGGCGATCGACAAGGCGCCGGTGCGTTTCGACAAACCCTCGCCCGCAGCGTCGCTCAACAGATTGTGGTGGCCAAATATCGGCACGTTGCCGGACAGAGCCTCAAAAATCTGTATTTGAACGGCGGCGTTTGTAACATGATCTTCGCCGCGTATAATGTGAGATATCTTTAAATCAATGTCATCGACAACCGATGGCAATGTGTAAAGATAAGACCCGTCCTCGCGCCGTAACACAGGATCTGAAAGGGAGCCGCAGTCGATATGGCTTTCGCCGCGAACGAGATCGCGCCAGCGCACGACACGGTGCTCGAGCGGGAAACGCCAATGCGGTTTTCGGCCCTGCGCTTCCAACGCGGCGCGCTCCTCCGACGTAAGCTGCAGCGCTGCGCGATCGTAAATCGGCGGTCGCCCCAGCGCCTGCTGCCGCTTTCGCCGACGGTCGAGTTCTTCCGCAGTCTCGTAACAGGGATAGAGCAGCCCTTTGTCGATGAGCTTGCGCATGGCCTCGTCATAAAGCGCCAGCCGCTCCGACTGTCGACAGACGAAGTCCGGCTCGACGCCGAGCCAGTGCAGATCGACGGCGATAGCGTCGGCATATTCGATTCGCGACCGCTCGGCGTCGGTATCGTCATAGCGAAGTACGAAGCGACCGTGTTCGCGGCGTGCAAACAGCGCGTTAAGCAAAGCGGTGCGCGCGTTGCCGATGTGAATGCGCCCCGTGGGCGAAGGCGCGAAACGGACAATGACGGACATGACGCCTTCATAGAAGCGTCGTGCGGCGCCGGCAATAAGCGTCGTTCAACGTCCGCGCTGCAACGGGGGAATCACCGATGACAATCCCGGCTTTCGCGACTGGCGTGGCGAGCCTTGGGCTCGGCCTGCATGTCGCCACCTGCGTGCTGGCCGCGCGCCGTTGTCGCAAAGGAAAGCCGCTCGACCCCACGCGGCTTTTGCCCCCCGTTTCGATCGTCCAACCGCTCTGCGGCGTCGAGCCCTATTCGCGCGAGACGCTGGCGTCGATCTTCGCGCTAGATCATCCCGACTACGAAATTCTTTTCTGCCTCGCCGATGGAGCCGATCCGGTCATTCCCCTGGTGCAGGGATTTATGGCGGCTCACCCGCATATTCCCTCACGCCTGCTGATCGGCGATGATAGGGTGAACGGCAATCCCAAGCTCAACAATGTCGTCAAGGGCTGGAAAGCGGCGACTCGCGAGTGGGTCGTCATTGCCGATTCGAACGTGCTTATGCCGCCAGACTATCTGCGACGTCTGCTTTCTCGTTGGCGTTCGGACACGGGCATCGTCTGCGCACCGCCCATCGGCGAGCGGGCGATCGGCTTTGCGGCTGCGCTGGAATGCGCTTTTCTCAACACTTACCAAGCGCGTTGGCAATATGCGGGCGAGGCCGCCGGTTTCGGTTTTGCTCAGGGAAAATCAATGCTCTGGCGCCGCGCCACGCTGGAGGAGGCCGGCGGTATCGAGGCGCTAGGCGCCGAACTCGCCGAGGATGCGGCGGCGACTAAACTCATACATAATTGCGGGCTGCGCGCTCATCTCGTCGACCGACCCTTCGCGCAGCCTCTCGGCGTCAGGCGATTGCGCGACGTCTGGAAACGGCAGTTGCGCTGGGCGCGCCTGCGTCGGGCGACTTTCGCGATTTTCTTTGCTCCGGAGATACTGACGACAAGTCTCGTCACACTGGGCGCGATTGCGATCGCCGCCCCGGTTTTGGCGTTAAGTCCCGCTGTCGCCGTCTTCCTTGGAGCGCTCGTCTGGTATGGGTTTGAAGCGGCGCTGGCGCGGCTTGCGGGTTGGCCGCTCGGCGGTTGGACGCTGCCGGCCTTGGTCGTCCGAGACCTGATGCTTCCCTGGTTGTGGGTTCAGGGATGGGCAGGCGATAAATTCGAATGGCGCGGCAATGCGATGACGGTGGCGGAAGACGAGTGGGCGACCGACGGCGTAGACCAGCGAACTATCCAGTAAAAGTTCTACTCGGTGGACCAAGATCTCGGGGTCTCATCGCGGCCATGTTTCAATTCCTCTACAAGCAGAAGTAGGGCGTCCGCCGTCATGTCAGCGTCAAGCAAGGCGCCGTGTTTCAAATCCCGTTCGCTGGAATCGACCACGAGACGATCGCACATCGCGGTCAGCGACTTGGCGGCGCCGGGATAGAGCTGCGCGAACAGGAGTTGCGTGCAGACGTAGCGCTCGTTGGGATAGGCGTCGTCGCCCCAGGAGATCGCTTTGGCGCGCGAATATTCATAGTCGAGGAAGCCGCGCTCATTCTTGTAGGCATGCGCAACAATCGGCGAGTCGCCGATGAAAGTCCGCACGCGTTCAAGCAGGGCGGGAAAGCGTGGCGCTGCCTTTAGATCATTCGGCTTGATGCCATGCACCTTGATCGCGGCCGGTTCGATCGGTCCGTCTGGATTGACGAGCGAGCCCCAGGATTCACCTTTCACCCAACCCTCGCCCTCGCGTTTCAGCTCGACAAAGCCGACCTCGATAACGATCCCCGGCGGCTTCCACGCGAACGGCTGTTTGCGAATGAACTCGGCGTCGGGGGTGCGCTTGCCCGTGGTTTCCGCATCGAAGGAGACCAGCCGATCGTAGGCGTCGAGAAAATTTGGCGCAAACATCATGGAGCCTTGCAAATGATGGCGCCGGGCTGGCAGGCAATGCCAGGGGTCGAACAATGGAAGTCCCCGCTGCGCTTGCAGGTGGCGCAGCCGTCGTTCCACTCCAGGCATGTCGGGTTCGCGACGCCAAAGCCTTGCAGCGAAACCTCCTCGGCGGAAACTGCCGGGGGGCTTGGCGTATCGGTTTGCACCTGCGCCGTTGCGAAGCTCGGCAGCGTGAGCAGGGCCGCGAGAAGGACGGCCCCTCTCAACGAACGAAGCAAAGCGCACGCATAGTTGGCCCCGACCTGGGCACGGTTGCTACTGAGAATCGGGCGAAGCGTCATGCGCGCATCTTCGCCCGAGTCTCCGCTTTTCACAATCTCAGAAGCGCAGCGCTTTCGCCTGCCGTACACCTGGGATATCGCCGACCTTGGCTAGCGCATCCGCAGGCGCTTCGCCGTCTATCGAAACCAGCGCGATCGCCGAACCGCCGAGCTGATCGCGTCCCAGCGCAAACGTCGCGATGTTGACGCCAGCCTCGCCAAGCACGCTGGCAAACCGGCCAATGAACCCCGGTTTGTCATCGTTCGTCACATAGATCATGGACGGCGTGAATTCCGCATCGACCTTAATGCCTTTGATTGAGAGAATTCGCGGCTTGCCGTCGTTAAAGACTGTGCCGCCGACCGAGCGCTCGAGATTTTCCGTGGTGACCGACAGCGTGATGAAGCTCTCATAGTCGGCGCGCTGCGCCCGGGTCGCCTCTTCGATGACGATCCCGCGCTGGGTGGCGACCGAGGGCGCCGAGACGACGTTAATGTCGGCGAGCGAGGGACGAAGCAGCCCTGCGATCGCCGCCGAGGTCAGCGCCTTGATCTTGAGCGAGGCGACCACGCCCTCATAGGTGATGGTGACTTTTGAGATCGGCGCATCGGTGAGTTGCCCCGCGAACGAGCCCAACCCTTCGGCAAGCGCGATGAAGGGCCTGAGGCGCGGCGCTTCCTCCGCGGTAATCGAGGGGAAGTTGACGGCGTTGGAGATCGCGCCGCGGATCAGGAAGTCCGACATCTGCTCGGCGACCTGCAGCGCTACATTTTCCTGCGCTTCTGTCGTAGCGGCGCCCAAATGCGGCGTAGCGACGACATGAGGATGTCCAAACAGCGGGTTTGTCTTCGCGGGCTCCTCGATGAAGACGTCAAAAGCGGCGCCCGCGACATGGCCGGAATCCAGCGCGGCTCGCAACGCCACCTCGTCGACGAGACCGCCGCGCGCGCAATTAACGATGCGCACGCCCTTCTTCGTCTTGGCGAGGTTTTCCGCCGACAGGATGTTCTTGGTCTGCGCGGTCATCGGCGTATGCAGTGTAATAACGTCCGCGCGAGCGAGAAGAGCGTCCAGATCGACCTTCTCGACGCCGAGTTCGCGGGCGCGCTCTTCGCCGAGGAACGGATCGAACGCGATCACCCGCATTTTAAGCCCAAGCGCGCGCGAGGCGACGATTGAGCCGATATTACCGCAGCCAATGACGCCAAGCGTCTTGCCAGTGATCTCGACACCCATGAACCGGTTTTTTTCCCACTTGCCCGCCTGAGTGGAGGCGTCGGCGGCGGGGATTTCGCGGGCGAGCGCGAACATCATCGCGATTGCGTGCTCGGCGGTGGTGATCGAGTTGCCGAACGGCGTGTTCATCACGATAACGCCGCGCGCGGTGGCGGCGGGTATGTCGACATTGTCGACCCCGATCCCCGCGCGCCCGACGACTTTCAGACGAGTCGCGCGTTCGAGCAACTTGGCGGTCACCTTAGTGTTGGAACGAATAGCGAGGCCATCATATTCAGCGATGATCGCGGCGAGTGCGTCCTTGTCGATGCCGGGCTTTACGTCGACCTCGACGCCGCGCTCCTTGAAGATGGCGACGGCGGCAGGGGAAAGTTTGTCGGAGATGAGAACTCGGGGGGCCATTGAAAATCCTGTGCGGCTCGCTTCCTCCGCTGCTCGCGCGAAAGAAGGTGGCGCTAAGCGCCGGATAAGGGGATTTGTGCGCACGAATAGGAGTGATGAGGGCGCCGCCCTCATCCGACCCCGCCCGCAATGCGGGAAAGGTTACGCCGCTTTGGGCAGCTTTTCCGTCTCGATGGCGAACGCCCAATCGAGCCATTGAGTCAGCGCAACGACGTCAGCGGTTTCCACCGTCGCCCCGCACCAGATCCTCAGACCCGGAGGCGCATCGCGATAGGCTCCGATGTCGAAGGCGATCTTTTCCCTCTCGAGCAGGCTCGCGAGCGATTTCGAAAAGGCGGCCTGCGCCTCTGCCGGCAGCGCCGTCACGCGGGGGTCGACCACGGTGAGGCAAACACTGGTGTTGGAGCGCGTCTCGGGAACCTCGGCGAGGAACGCAACCCACGCGCTCTTCGCGACCCAATCGGCGATCGCCCCGGTGTTTGCATCGGCCCGTGCAATCAGCGCGTCCACGCCGCCGACTCGCTTGGCCCAATGCAGCGCGTCGAGATAATCCTCGGTGCAAAGCAGCGAAGGCGTGTTGATCGTTTCGCCCTCGAAAATCCCCTCGATCAGCTTGCCACCCTTGGTCATGCGGAAAAGCTTCGGCATCGGCCACGCGGGTTTGTAGGTTTCTAGTCGTTCGACCGCGCGTGGACTCAGGACGATCATGCCGTGCGCTGCTTCGCCGCCGAGCGCCTTCTGCCAGGAGAAGGTCGCGACATCGAGCTTTGCCCAGTCGAGCCGTTGCGCGAACGCGGCGGAGGTAGCGTCGCAGATTGCAAGGCCTTCGCGGTCGGCGGGAATCCAGTCGGCGTTGGGAACGCGCACGCCGGAGGTGGTGCCGTTCCAGGTGAAGACGACGTCGTTATCAAAATCCACCTTGCTCAGGTCGGGCAGCTTGCCATAGGGCGCCTTCAAGGTGCGCACGTTGGGCAGCTTTAATTCCTTGACGACATCGGAGACCCAACCTTCGCCAAAGCTTTCCCAGGCGAGCAGGTCGACGCCGCGCGCGCCCAGCATCGACCAGAGCGCCATTTCTACTGCGCCGGTGTCGGAGCCCGGCGTAATGCCAATGCGATAGTCCGCGGGAATTTGCAAAATCTCGCGCGTCAGGTCGATCGCGAGTTTCAGCTTGCTCTTGCCTGCTTTCGCGCGATGCGAACGGCCAAGTGCGGCGTCTATGAGAACTTCGGGGGTCCAGCCGGGGCGCTTGGCGCAGGGGCCGGAAGAAAAGCGCGCGTTCCCGGGCCGCGCGGCGGGTGCATTCATCATCTAAAGCCATCCTCTCAGATGGAAGCCTCTCGTTGGGGAGAGGTGTCCCACCGTGACGGCTACATCAACCGCCAGTGGATGGCAACCGGTCGAATTAGCCGCGCTTGCGCTTGCGGCCACCCCCAACTCCACCCCCGACCGGCGCGCCTTGATCGCCGCTATCGCGCACGGGCGCAGGATCGGCCATGCGCTCGTAGCGAACGCCGGTAAACAACATGATCTCGGCGCCATGCTGTATCGGCAAGTCTACGCGGCCTCGACTACGTCCCTCACCCGGTCGGAATAATATGAGTTCGCCCATGTTCAAATCCCCGAAACGCCGTTGCCTGTCTCGAAACGGCGCGTATGGAGGCTATTTCGGCGGTCGAAGGTTAACACTTGGTCAACACGACCGGGTTAACTTTCAAAAAACCTTTTAATGTGTCGGGAGCGACGCACTTGTCCCCTGCAGGTCAACTCGATTTCGTTCATACTCTCGCTCATAGCGGGCGCGCCGAGGATCGAGCGGTATGGATTCGGATCGCTACGGACTATTTTGCCCATTCCGAGGCGGATGACTCCGCCTGGGTCGAGCATCTGCGCGCCTGCCTTGCCGACGCGCCCGACGCCGAGAGAACGGGCTATGCGTCAAGGCTGATGACGAGCAAATCACGCATTGCAGGCTTGTGGGAGACCCTTGCCTCGCTTGGCGGCGATTGCGCCCATTCCGCTTGGAAATATGCGCCGGGTTTACCGAACCGTATGGGAAACAGCGATCTCGACGTACCGACAGCGCGTGCAGTCGCCACCCGATCCGATCTCGACGTAGGGTGGATCGCCGCCATTCTCGATGTCGACGACGCCGAAGCGTCAGCCGCGCTGGCCGCCAATCCGAATGCGCCGCTCGGCCCCGAGCGCCTCGCCGCCATGGCTGCCCGGGCGCGGTTGTATATTGAGGACGCGGACGATCGTCGTCTCGCGAACGCTCTCTTGTCGCGCGAACCGGTCCGGGTCGAACTCGCCTCGCTTTTCCTCGAGGCGTCGACAAAAGGTCGCCAAGCCTTGCTGCTCGCCGCACAGCGAGCTGAACTTGCGCGCCACCGGCCCGGCGCCATGGCGACGCTCTCGCGTGAAATGATCGCGCGCCTCGAGCGATGCGCCTTGAGTGGGGAAAGTGTTGAGTTTGCGCATCTGCTGGCGCGCTCAATCGGCGCGTCGCTCTCGCTCGCAAAGCGAATCGTCGCCGATTCGCAGGGCGAGCCGCTTGCCGTGGCGCTGGCGGCGATTGGCGCTCCCAACGATGTTTGCGTACGCATTCTCACCGCAACCGACATGCAGTCGGGCGGTTCCTATCGGCGGCTCAATGCACTTGCTCGCCTGAGCGACATTCTCAATCCGTACGCCGCGCGCCGTATCGTCGCGGGGCTAGTCGAGACCAATGCCGCGCACGCTTTAGAAGTCATGCAAGCGCTGCCGGAAAGCGGGCAAGCTCCGCTGTCTGTCGCTCATCCCCGCCATTCTCTCGCTGGAGCCGCAAAAACAAGTACGGCGCCGTCGAGCGAACGGCCCCGAACTCAGCCGAGGAAGGTCAATACGCTCGGGGCGAGGTAGCCAAACCCCATCAAAATCGCGCCAATTAGGCCGAGCCCGCCGGCGATCCAGGCCAGCGCCACGACGCCGGTGATGATCGCTGCCGAGGCGAGCACGATCGCGATCTGCAGGGCGCCGCTCGCGTATTCAAAGTGCTCGAGCCGCTTATTCGAGAGTTCGCGAACCTCCGTGGATTCCTTTGCGCGCTCCTGAATCTGATCGAGGCTATCCGACGGCTTCTTGGGCTCGGTCTCCAAGCGAGTGATGGTCGCTTTCCAGCCGTCGATCTGTTTCTCGATCGCGCCCTTCGCGCCTTCGTCGGTAACGGCGCCCTTGATCGCTTCAAAAGTCTGCGCGGCCGTCTCGACGACCGTCAGACGTATCCGCTTGGCTTGGAAGAAATTGTAGAGATCGGACGTTTCGATGTTCTTCTCGGTCGAAAGATGTTCCGCTTTCTTAGCGCCGGCTTCCGACAGTGCGAGAAACAGTGCGAGGACCGCGATAATCAGCGCGACTGACTTGTTCTCGGATTCGGTAGCATCATCCAACGTATTGCCAGGTTCACCCATTTTTCCCCCCAGGGATAATGCCAATGCGAGCCACGCGCCCAATACGCTCGCGGTGGCGCTCCTTACCATGAACTTTCAAGAAACCCAGAGCCTTCAACCCTCGGATGCGAGGGTCCGCTCCCGAGCGTGGTCGTCCGCCGGGGCGCCCGTAGAGGGCTCGCGGCGCGCAAAATTCACAATTTGAAGGGCGGCAGGCTCGTCCTCACTGCCGTCGCCTTGCGCGCGGACTATTTCGCGGCCGAGTTTGGCGATCGATTGACGTAAGATCTGATCGCCCTTGACGAGTGTCTGGGCGGTCGCCTGAAACTCGGCGAACCGGCTGGCGAGCGCATCGAGTTCGCGCTTTAATTCGATTCGCTCGATCCGAGCGGCCGCAAGCGCCCCGTCGTCCGTAGCCTGTGACGCCGCCAAATTGCGCAGCCTCTCGGCTAGTGCGCCCTCGCGCGCGCTTGCCGCCTCGAGGCGGCTGTTGAAACGCTGCGCTTCGTCGCGGCGGGTGGCTTCCGCGCGCTCCAGTCCGGCTTCGCGTTCCGCCAGGCGGGCCGTCTGTCGCCCAGATTGCAGGCCAAGATCGTCGCGGTTCCTTTCCATGCGCGCGAGCGTGCGCTCCATGTCCGCCAGCCTTTCGCGCAGCCGTGCGGCTTCTCCCGCTCGACCCTCTGCCTCGCCACGCATCGCTTGCTGCTGCGCGACCGTATCGGCCAGGCGCTCTTCAAGGCTTGTTGCGTTATGGCGACTCGCCTGCAAGGTCGAGTTCAGGCGCGACCGTTCCTCCTCGGCTGCGCGGGCCGCCTCCGCCGACGACCGCTTGCGGTCGGCGAGGGCAATCTCAAGGCCGGCATTGTGCGTTTCCAAGGTGGCGATGACTACGCGGGCCTGCTCCGCATTCGTCTCCAACTGAGTAATCTGGGTCTTGCCTTGCGCAAGTTGGTCTCGCAGCCGGTCTCGCTGAGCCGTCAGATCATGCAAACCGACTTGAAGCGCGCCGAGCCCAGCTTCGAGCGCCCTGTTTTCTGCGGCGAGACTGCGGATTTCGGCGCGCTGGCGGCCAATCTCGACGGCGCTTTCGAGTCCCGCGTCGGTCAGAGCGACAATCTCCGCGTCGCGGCGGCCAAGATCGATCTTTGCGCGAGCGACGGTATCCGCGGCGGCTACGATCCGCTGCTCAATCTTGAGGATTTCGATCGAGTGCTGCGCCCGGAGGGCATCGCGATCCGCTAGCGCCTGGACTTCGGAAAGCGGGGCGAGCAGCCGCGCTCTCGCCGCCGCCAGACGATAGGCGCGCCGTGTAATCGCCGGAGCAGCCATCAATGCGAGCAATGCCGCGCTGAGGAAGCCGATCAGGAAGTATATCGCCGTTTCAACCAAGGTCGCCGGGAACCTCCGTGCGCGTTACATTCGCACGCGCGCGAGCTATTGGCAAAGCTCAGAAAGGATTCCAAGCACTCAGAACGGATTCCAGGTCGCTTGCGGAGTAAACTTGAGATAACTCAGGTTAATCCCAAGCCTCGCGCCTATGCCGGTGCGGATCGGCACGACGATCATGTTATCGGCGGCCAGACCGGTAAAGCCGAAGCCGCCGACGAAATAGGCGGAGCCGTCTAGCCCTCCAAAGCGCCGGAATATCGCGTTCATCGCAGGTAGGTTATAAACGAGCATCATGGTGCGATCGCCATCAGCGCCCGCGTCAAAGCCGACCGATGGACCTTGCCAGTAGATCCTCTGATCGCCGGCGTTGCGCGTATACATCTTGCCATCGCCGTAGCGCAGACCGCCGATGAAGGCGGCCGACGCCTCCTGCCCGAGCACGTAGCCATTGGGCAGACCCCACCGCCGCCCTGCTTCCTGCACCGCCTCGGCCAAACCGCGCGACACAGCGCCGAAAAAATGATGGCCGCTTTCGATGATTTCATCGGGGGAATAGGGGGGCGGGACGGAGGCGCGGCCGGGTGAGCTTAGTCCTACCGCCACCGCTGCGGTCGCCGCCTTTAGCACCTTACGACGCGTCCAGTTCGCCATCGCGGTTCTCCCCACGGATCAAATCCAGCGCATCGAATGCCCAAATCTGGCCGAAAATTTGGTTACTTACGAGTCGTCGCGCGCTGAAGGCGCTCCGCCTGCATTATCCGTCGGTTCTCTTTACCAAGGGTTAACGATGTCGGGCGGCCAACGCCGGGTCGCCCCAAGCTATAAAACCGCCGTTGCGCAGGCCGCCGCTCACTTTGCCGTAGTCGAGAGGAGCGCCATCCACGCGCACGACGCACCCGCCCGCGGCGCGCAGCACGGCGTCGCCGGCGGCTGTATCCCATTCCATCGTCGGAGCGAAGCGGGGATAGACGTCGGCGCGTCCCTCCGCGATGAGGCAGAACTTGAGCGATGAGCCAGCCGATTTGCGTTCGCCGATCGGCAGCCGCGCAAGAAAGGCCTCTGTCTCGGGGTCGGCGTGGGATCGGCTGGCGAGAGCGGCGAGCCGCTCTGGCGCCGTTCGTACCGTGAGACGCTCGCGCGCGGCGGCTTCGGGCAACTCGGCGCCGACCCGCAGCGAACAGGCATAAGCCGTCTGGCCCGCAAACCAGATCCGGTCGATTGCAGGCGCGTAGACGGCCCCAGCAACGGGCGCGCCGTTTTCTATCAGTGCGATGTTGATCGTGAATTCACCATTGCGCGCAATGAATTCCCGCGTGCCGTCGAGCGGATCCACCAGGAAGAACCTGCGCCCGATCACGAGCGCGGCTCCGGCGGAGATCGCCTCTTCCGCCACAAGGGGAATTTGCGGCGCAAGAGCGCGCAGCCTCTCCTCGATGATAGCTTCGGCCCGCTCGTCGGCCGCGGTGACGGGACTGCCGTCCGCTTTCGTCCGGGCGTTGGCCGCCGCGGCATATTCCTCCATGACGGCGGGACCGGCCTCCAGCGCTACGCGCGCAAGCATCTCGCCGATCGCGTCAAAATCAGCGTCAAAGTCCAGCGATAGTCCCGGCATTTCCGTTTTCCCATCTCGCCGGCGACGGCGGCCCGCAAATCCGTTACGATCGGGCGTCGCCGATTCGCCGCAGTAGAAGATAGACGCGGCGATTGACCATAGGACGTGACCCATGACAACGCCCGAGACTACCTCTCCCGATTTGCCCCCGCTAGTGGCTCTCGATGCGCTCGATCTGGCCGCGCTATTGTGTTCGCGAGTCTGCCACGACGTGATCAGCCCGGTCGGCGCAATCGTCAATGGGCTCGAGGTGCTCGACGACGAGTCCGACCCTTCGATGCGGGAGATCGCGCTCGAACTGATCAAGAAGAGCGCTTTTTCGGCCTCTGCGCGCTTGCAATTTTGTCGTCTGGCGTTCGGAGCCGCCGGATCGGCGGGCGCGTCGATCGATACGGGTGACGCGGAAAATGTTGCGAGAGGACTGCTCGGCACCGAAAAGACAACGCTGGCCTGGCGCGCGCAGCGTCAGTTCGTCGCCAAGAACAAGGTGAAGCTGCTGTTGAACCTTTGCGTGATCGCAGGCACGACGATCCCACGGGGCGGCGTAATCGGTGTGGACCTCGCGGGAGAGGGCGACAATGTCGTTCTCACCGTGACCTCGAAAGGGGCAGTGCCTCGTTTAGCCACGGGCGTGGCGGATCTCGTCGCTGGAAAGCCCGAGTCAGGCAGGGTCGACGCCCACACGATCCAGCCCTATTACACCGGCCTCGTCGCGCGCGAATGCGGCATGCGCGTTGACATCGAAAGCAGCGCGGACGGTTTCGTTTTCGCCGCCAAGCCGATTGGTCAAGAGAGCGCTTCGATCGCCGCAGCGCCAAACGGGTTAACGCAGCAGAGCTCGACTCAGCCGAACGCTTAACCCCGCATTGACCGCGCAAATAGTTCCGCGCCGAAAACCTCCGTTATTTGAACTCATCTTAACGTGACCCGCGACAAGCTAAGCTTCGCGATCCGCCTTGGATCGCTGGCATGGTGGCGCGGTGAACGAACTCCTACGAGATTTTCTGACGGAAAGCTCTGAGCAGTTAGCGCTGGTTGGCGCACAACTCGCCCAACTCGAGAGCGATCGGCCCAACGCGCGCATCGTCGCCAACGTGTCTCGCCTCATCCGCACGCTCAAGGGCGCCAGCGGCATCCTGAATTTGCCGCGCCTCGAACGAATCGCCGACGACGCCGACGCGCTGATGTCGCGGCTTCACGACGGCGCGACGAGGGACATAGACGCCGCGCCCCTGCTGATGAGCACCGTCGATCGCATCAAGAGCGTTATCGATATTCTGGCCCAGGATCGAGGAGCGCCAGGGGGCGAAGACGATGCGCTTTTGGCCGCCCTGCGCAAGGCGGCGAGCCCTGATGAGACCAGATTACCCTCGCCCTTCGAGGCGGACTTTGAGAAAGCAGAGCAGACGTCCGAGCGCGGTGCGGACACGACTTGCATTTCGCACGATGCGCTGGATCGTCTGACGGCGCTGGCGCGCGATCTCGTTTTTACCCGCAATCAGTTGAATGAAATCGTCAAAGGCGCCGCCGACCCTGCAATTGCAGCGCCGCTGCACCGGGTTTCCGGCATTTTGGATGAATTGCGCGAATCGGTTCGGGCTGCGCGGGCTCTGCCAGCCGAGCGGCTGTTCGCGGGCTACAGCGTCTTCGCCCAGGATCTGGCGAGCGATCTGGGGAAAAAGGTCGAGCTTGTTCTGGATGATGGAGGCGCGGAGGTCGATCGGCCACTCTTCAACGTCGTGCGTGAGTCTTTATTAGCCCTGATCCAAAATGCCCTAACGCATGGAATTGAGTCTTTGGACGAGCGGCTGCGTCTGGGCAAACCAGAATTCGGCTTGATTGAACTTTCCGCGGTGCAAAAGGCGGGTCTTGTAACCCTGACGGTAAGCGACGACGGCCGGGGTTTCAATTCTCAATGGCTGCGCCAGCGTTTGATTGCTTTCGGGTCGAAAACGAGCGCCGAGGTCGAGCCGCTTTTGAATGACGAGCTTTGCCGCTTGCTCGTGGCGACCGAGCTATGCGTTTCGAACCGCCTGCTTGAAAAAGATTTGCGCCCATCGGGTCTGGATCGCGCTTTTGCGGCCATGGCTCGCATTGGTGGAGCCGTATCGCTCCGCAGCGCTCCGGGCGAGGGCTCAGCCTTTACACTGCTCATTCCAAGCAAACTTGCCATCGCGCCTGCCGTAATTGTCGTCGCAGCTGGAGAGCGGATGGCGGTGCTGCGCAGCGCGATCGTGCGCAGTTTCGAAATCGGGCAGGCGGACCCGACGCCGGGAGCGGAGCCCATGGTCGTTTCAACGATTGAAACGCCTGAAGGTGTTCTCCCCCTTGCTCGCCTCGATCTTCTAGCTACGGGGCGTGCGGCGGCGGCAGACCCGCGAATCGTCCTTCACATCGCGGCGAGGCGCGTCGCCCTGGCGGTCCTGGTCGATGAAATCATCGGGTTCCAGGATGTCGTTCTTGAGCCGCTGCCTTCCCCGCTTCGCAACCTATCGCTCTATTCGGGGGTCGCCGCGCTCGGCGACGGATCAGCGGTGATGGTTCTGGACCCCGCCGGACTTGCTAGGGCGCTCGGGGTGTCGGCTTCGAATGCGGTGCGCGTCGGCGTGGCAGCGCGGCCAATCTCTCAGCGGGTTGCATCGAGCATGGTCATATTTAGGGCGGCCGGCAAATCGCCTCGCGCCCTGCCGATCTCCTCTAACTTGCGGGTGCTGCGCCTGACCGAGGCGCAAAGCCTTCAAGCGACTCAGGAAGGCGCAACGGCAATCGAGGGCCGTTTGACTCCGATGGCGTGGCTTAGCGGCGAGGACGCGCCTCGATCGGCGAATACGGTTCTGCTTCTGCAGGATGGCGAAGACCATATCGCGCTCGCCGTCGAGGAGGTGATCGACGTCATTCCCGAGGCTCTCACGGTCGAGTTCGCCAACGGTCGCCCAGGCGCCCTGGGCGTTGGCGGCGTTCGGGGCGCCGCGACCGAAATCCTCGACCCCAATTTCTTCCTGGATCGCCGCAAGCGGCGACGACTCCTAGACTTGTCGTCCAAACGCAAGAGCATCCTGCTTATCGAACCCGATGCGTTCTTTCGTAACATGATGATGCACGCGCTGATCAAGCGTGGGTTTCAGGTATGCGCACTAAGCGGGGTTTTAGCAGCGCAGGGAGCGGCGCCGCCGGCGGACCTGCTCGTCGGCGCGCTGATCGATGTTGACGCAGCCGCAGCTGACGGCGGGGCGTGGGTGCGGAAATTGCGCGCCGGATTTGGTGAGATGCATGCGCCGCCGCTGTTCGGCCTGGCGTCTCATGCCGGGCCGGCGATGCGCCGCCGCGCAAGTGCGTTGAGTTTCACCTGCGTGTTTGGAAAATTCGACCGGCACGGCCTTTTCGCAGCGCTAGCCCTCGCGGAATCGATGGTCGCCCCGGAGAAGGCCGCGTGATCCAGCTCACGCCAATCCTCGAGGGCGAAGTCGGGGCGCAGCGCATGTACCTTCCGGCGCGCTGTGGCGGACAGACCTTCGCCATTTCAGCGGCAAGCGCGCTCGCAGTCCTAAGACTTGACAATCTAACATTGGCGTATGGGGCGCCTGCGCACGTCGTCGGCGTGGCGAATACAAAATTTGGCGTTGTCGCGGTCATCTGTCTTGCGCGCTGGCTGAATCTCTGCGCGCCCGCTTCGGCGCTTGGCGGGCCGGCTGTGCTTATGGGAAACGGCGCCGAGATCATCGCCCTGGCCGTGGACGAATTCGCTGACGCTTTCGCGGCTTCGCATGAGCATGCCGTTTCTGCGCCCTTGCAGCAGGGGCCTGCGCCGCCGCCACGTTTGTCGGGCGCGCTCAGGCTTGGATCTCAGCTTATCTCCATTCTTGATCTTTCGAGTCTGTTCGATTCTCACGCGCCCGCTGAGAACGTATCTCTTGCCGCATATTAGAGGAGTAAATCTGTGAAACAGGTGCTTGTCGTCGATAATTCCCCCGTCATTCGCAAGATCGCCCGCCGCATTCTGGAGGGCATGCGGCTTCGTACCTCAGAGGCCTCCGACGGTCGTCAGGCGCTGACTGCCTGCTCGTTTATGATGCCCGATGCGATTTTCGTCGCCGCAAGTATGCCCGGGCTCGACGGCTATGAGTTCTTAAAGGAACTGCGACAGATGCCGGGCGGCGATCGGCCGAAGGTCGTCTTATGCTCGAGCGAACACGATGTGGCGCAAATCGCGCGCGCCATGCACGCAGGCGCCGACGACTTTTTGATGAAGCCGTTCGACCGCGACGCTGTGCAGAGCAAATTCGCCGAACTCGCGGCGGCTTGAGCCGACGCGACAATATTCAGAGTGGATTAATCGGCGTTCGTCGGCTCGCTTGGCACAGGCGGCTCACTCGGCGCCCCCTCTTCCCCAGCGGCATTGAAGCCGTAGGGAGAACGCAACCGGCGGCGACGGCCGCGCGGAAAACGAGCATCCGGCGCAGCGGCTTCAGCGGGGGCGGGCGCAGCTGCTTCCACAACAGGATTCGGCTCCACGGGCTCGATGGCCGGCTGCGGCGCGTCGGGAACCTCTACGCCAGTGGGCGCCCGCGGCGGCGCCGTTATGAATGACGGCAATGCGGCCGGCGCCGGCGCTTCAATTACAGGCTGAGGTTCGCGCTGCGGGTTTTGCTCACGGTAGGGGCGAAACTCTCGCGGCGCTCGGCCTTCTTGGGGTTGCCCGTTGCGGTAATCGCGCTGTCCATCGCCGCGATCCTGGAATGGGCGCGGATTGCGGTTCTCATGGCGATTTTGCTGCTGTGGACGATCGGGACGCGGCTGAAAGCCGTTCCGCTCAGGTTGTTGAGCCTCGTAGGGCTGTCGTTCGGGATAGCTCGATGGCCCGTTGAGGGGAACGGGTTGCGGGGGCGGAGGCGGAGTGTAGGCCGGAATGCGCTCCACCGGAGATGCGAACCGGTCAAGCACGCCGCTGTCGTCGTCCTCGTCTGCGTCGCTGTCGTCGACCTCGCCCGGCGGACGGCCTTGCGCCGCGAGCTGGGCGGCCTGTGCGGCGGCGATAAGACGGAAGTAATGCTCGGCGTGCTGGAGGTAGTTTTCGGCCGCGACCGGATCACCGCCAGTATGCGCGTCTCGCGCCAGCTGTAAATACTTCTCCGCTACATGATGTGCGTTGCCGCGAATCTTGATGTCCGGCCCGTTAGACTCGTAGGAGCGTGTTAGCGGGTTCGGTCCACGACGATTATTAGTCGGACGGCCCCGCATTCTCTGCTTATTATTTTGACCTGGGCGCATACTTTGTTCCTCGAGAGTCTCTGTCCGCGTTTCGAGTCCTCTGGGGTCAGGCGGGCGGACTTGCGCAGCGTTGCGGCGCGGCCTGACGAACCCGGTCGAGCAATATTCCCGTAATAGCGAGCTATGGCGGACCTAAAACCGCAATGTGACCAACGTAGCGCCGATAACCCCCGATCGGCTGCCTATCGATCCCAAGGAAATTGGCTGTCGCCGCCGATCGGCACTTCACCGCCTTAGAGCGATATCGCGTGCGGGTCAGACGGTACAACCTGTTGGCTCGCGAGCAGTTGCCCTGCACCAACGATCTCTAAATCAACGTAGCTCCTTTTTGAAGGTTCGCCAAGCGGGAATTTCGCTTATCTCTCTCGCTGTGACGTTTAGGGGCCGAATTTACTACGAATTGTTTCGAAAATAGCGCGGGCCGCCTGAATCTCGCCCCCAAGCGGTCCATGGGCGCGCGGTTTAGGATTCCAACCATAAACATCGAAATGCGCCCAGGCCTTCGCTCCCTCGGCGAAGCGCTGAAGAAACAGCGCCGCGGTGATCGAGCCCGCGAAGGGACTGCCGGGCGCATTGTTGAGATCGGCGAACGGACTATCGAGCATCGAATCATAGGGACGCCAAAGCGGCAGTCGCCAAACTGGGTCGCGCGTCGCGGCGGCTGCGTGTGCAATTTGCTGCGCGAGGTCCTCGTCGTCGGTATAGAATGGCGGCAGATCGGGGCCTAAAGCCACGCGTGCGGCTCCCGTCAGCGTCGCGAAGTCGAACAGCAGATCCGGCTTCTCTTCAGCGGCCAGCGCGAGCGCGTCGGCCAAAATCAGTCGCCCTTCGGCGTCCGTGTTGCCGATTTCGACCGTCAGGCCTTTGCGACTTTTGATGATGTCGCCGGGACGCATCGCCGCTGCCGAGATCGCGTTCTCGACGATGGGCACGAGAACGCGCAGACGCACGTCGAGGCGCTCCTCCATCACAAGCCGGGCGAGGGTAAGCGCAACCGCCGCTCCACCCATGTCTTTCTTCATCAACTCCATGCCATTGGCCGGCTTGATGTCGAGGCCGCCGGTGTCGAACACGACGCCCTTGCCGACCAATGTGACATTGGGCGCGTCGGGACGGCCCCAAATGAAATCGACGAGCCGCGGCGCCTGCGTAGCTGCGATGCCGACCGCGTGGATCAGCGGGAAATTCTGGGCGATCAGTTCGTCGCCGCGCAGGATAGTCACGACGGCGCCATGGGCGCGTGCGAGTTTGGTCGCTTCCTGCTCTAGCTCCGCGGGCGTCAGCACGTTGGCCGGCGCGTTGATGAGATCACGGCCAAATTTAACCGCCGCCGCCAGCCGCTCGACGCGCGCGATGTCGACGCCTTCGCAGGCGATCAGGCGCGGTTGAAGCGGGGGGAATGACTTGAAACGGTCATAGCGATAAAGCCCCAGGCAGAAACCAAGCGCCGCCAACTCGGATTTCCACGGTGGCCGGGCAAATCGATAGGATTGTGGAGGCAGTAAAGTTGCAAGCTTGCCACTCGCGAATGGATCGCCGGCCGCCGTCGCATCCTCGCCGAACAGCGCTCCCGCCAACGCGCCTGTAGCGTCCGGCAGCAATTGCAGGCGGCCGGGCTTTGGCTCGAAGCCACACGCGTCGGCGAAGCGGGCCGCCTCCGGCCCAATGGCTTCGCGGATCGACGGCCAAATTTCCGGCGTCACGAACCAGAGGGGGAGTGCGTCAGAATCAGGCAAGGGCGTTTCCTTCAGGCGAAAGCAGTCGAGAAATTCAGCGCCGATATAGCGGTCGTCCGTGAGCCTCGCCAAGAGCCGGACGCAAGACCCTCGTTAACTCCGCGTTAGCGTTAACGAAATATTGTTGACAGGTAACATGCAATCCCAGGCTTCAAGATGCCGCCTCGCTATCTCGTCCGCGCGCTCGCCATCGCGGTGCTCTTAGGTTCGGCGGTCGCGCTCAGCGGATGCCAGAATTTCGGCGACGTCACGGGATCGATTTCCGGAGGCAATCAGGCTTTGCCAACGGAAGAAGGGGCGCTTCACGACTATACCGATCATTGGGGAAAGGCCTACGCCGAGCATCCGGGCGAGAAATACGCCTCCATCAATTACGCGAAGGGTTTGCGCGCACTTACGCGCTACAAGGAAGCGGCGGCGGTCATGCAAGCGGCGGCCGTCAAGTCTCCCCAAGATTTCGCAATTCTCGGCGCCTATGGCAAAGCGCTCGCTGATAACGGCGAATACGCGCAGGCGAAGGATGTTTTAACTCGCGCCTATCCCTCTGACCGTCCCGACTGGACGATACTTTCCGTGCAGGGCTCCGTCTCCGATCGGCTCGACGATCACGAATCGGCGCAGGCGTTTTACCGCGACGCCCTGAAGATTGCACCAGGCGAGCCCTCCATCCTGAGCAACCTCGGCCTCTCGTACGCCCTGTCAAAGCAACTCGCGCCGGCGGAATCGGCATTGCGGGAAGCTTCCGCCAGCCCGCGGGCCGATTCGCGCGTACGCCAGAACCTCGCGCTTGTGCTCGCCCTCCAAGGCAAATTCCCGGAAGCCGAGGAGGTTAGCCGGCGCGACATGTCGGCTGAAGCCGCAACACGCAACGTGCAGGCGATCCGCGAAATGATTGCCCAGAACGACTCCTGGCGCGCCTTGCAGAACGGCGCCAAACGCTCGCCGAGGAAGAGCGTGCAGCCTATAGCGGGTTAAGCCGACGCCAGAGCGATCAGCTAACGCCGACGCCAGAGCGATCAGCTAACGCCGACGCCGACATAACGGAAGCCGCGTCGGCGAACGTCTTCAGGCCCATAAACATTGCGCAGGTCGACCAGATTAGGCGCGGCCATGATCGCGGCGAGCCGCTTGAAATCGAGCGCGCGGAACGAGTCCCATTCTGTCACGATCACCAACGCCTCGGCGCCGGTCGCGCAATCGTAAGCATCTTTACAAAATGTCGCCCTGGGCAATAGCGACTTGGCCTGCACCATGGCTTCGGGATCATAGACGCGGATTGTAGCGCCGGCATCTTCCAGCGCTGTTGCGATCGCGAGCGAGGGCGCGTCGCGCATGTCGTCGGTGTTGGGCTTGAAGGCCAGTCCGAGCAGCCCGATCGTCTTGCCTCGCACGGAACCGCCGCACAACGCGATCACCTTTTTCGCCATGCCGCGTTTGCGCTGCTCGTTGACGGCGGCGACCGCCTCGACGATCCGAATCGGTGAGTCTGCGTCCTGCCCCGTCTTGACCAGGGCCAACGTATCCTTGGGGAAACACGAACCGCCGTAGCCCGGACCCGCGTGCAGGAACTTGCCGCCAATGCGATTGTCCATACCGATGCCGCGCGCGACGTCCTGCACGTTGGCGCCAACCCGTTCGCAGAGATCGGCGATCTCATTAATGAAGGTGATCTTGGTGGCGAGGAACGCGTTGGCGGCATATTTCACGAGCTCGGACGTGCGCCGGTCAACGAAGAATAGCGGCGGTTGATTGAGGTTTATGGGACGATAAATTTCGCCCATCAGAGCGCGGGCGCGCGGGTCCGTCGTCCCGATCACGATGCGGTCCGGGTGCTTGAAATCGGCGATTGCCGCGCCCTCTCGCAGAAATTCAGGGTTGGAGACGACGGCGAAATCCGCATCGGGCCGCGTCTCGCGGATGATTCGTTCGACCTCGTCGCCAGTCCCGACCGGCACTGTCGATTTGGTGACCACGACCGTGTACCCGCTGATCGCGGCTGCAATCTCTCGCGAAGCGGCGTAGACATAGGAAAGGTCGGCGTGTCCGTCGCCGCGACGCGACGGCGTGCCGACGGCGATGAAAACAGCTTCGGCGTCGCTGACGGCTTCGGCGATGTTCTGAGTGAAAAACAGCCGCGACTGGCGCACGTTGGCCGCGACCACCGCCTCGAGGCCCGGCTCGAATATGGGCATCTCGCCACGTTTCAGCGCGGCGACTTTAATTTCGTCCTTGTCCACGCAAGTGACGGTGTGGCCGAAATCGGCAAAACAGGCCCCCGAGACGAGGCCCACATAACCCGCGCCGATGATCGCTAGTCGCATATCTCGCCTCGCATACCGTCCGCTCCAAGTTTGCTATGACGCGTGCAGCGCAGCATCGCAATCGAGAAAGCGGCCAATTTGAGTTGGTAATGCGACCTTATGGTACAACGATCTTGCGCTCAGGCCAGCTCAAACCGAATTTTTTGCGCGCCTTCCCAGAGTGTCTTGCGGCCGAGCGGATAAAGATTCTCAAGACCGGAAGTCAGGGTGAGAAAGTGGTTACCCGCGAGTTGGCCAACTTTTGACGCGAAACGCACGCCACCATAGGCCAGCAAGATCTCGGTCTCGCTAATCCCGCCGGGATACAGAATGAACTGGCCTGGCGCGGGAAAACTGGTGTGGTTTTCGTAACCGACCTTGAAGTCATACTCCCCGAGCGGAATCCACACACCCTCGCCGCTCCAGCGCACATGCACGACCTGGCTTTCGAACGGCAGACGCGAGAGAAAGGACTCGCAAGTGGCGGGTGCGAGTTCACTCTCGAGGCGCCCCTCGAACAGGTAGGGGCCGGCGGTAATCTTGATCTTGGTCATGGCGGCTTCTCGCGAGCGCCGCTCTCTTCACGGCTCGCGCCGCCCGCAATGACGGCAATACGGGTCGGTCGGACTTCTAGGGCGCCGCCACACGCTTCGCTAGCGTCGAGTTCTTGGCCAATGTCGAATTCTCAAACCCGCTTGCCATTTCGAAGGCAATTTCTGTTTTTTCGACGGGATCGCATTCCCAGAGCGCGTCATGAGATAGGATAGCGGCTTACCGACGAGCCGCGACATGACATCCTCGATTTTTGACAATGGTTTAGATCGAAACGCTGCGAATTTTCAGCCGTTGACCCCGCTATCGCTGCTGGAGCGCGCCGCGGCGGTTTTTCCCGACCATCTCGCGATTGCGCATGGACCGCTGAGGCGCAACTATCGCGAGTTCTACGCTCGCTCGCGCCGATTGGCTTCGGCGCTCGCTCAACGCGGGTTTGGGCGCGGCGATACGGTCTCGGTCATCGCCGCCAATACGCCGGCTCTGCTCGAGTGCCATTATGGCGTGCCGATGTGCGGCGCCGTGCTCAACACGCTGAACACGCGCCTCGACGCCGCGGCGCTCGCCTTCATGCTGGATCATGGCGAGGCCAAAGCGCTAATCGTCGATCGCGAATTCTCTGGCCTGATCGCTGCAGCGCTCGCGCTTTGCAAACGTCGCCTTCTGCTGATCGACTATGACGATCCGGAATTTGACGGCCCCGGCGCCCGGATCGGCGAAATCGAATATGAGGATTTCATCGCGCAGGGGGATGAAAGCTACCTGCGCGCCGCTCCGCTCGACGAGTGGGACGCGATCGCGCTGAACTACACTTCCGGCACGACCGGCGATCCCAAGGGGGTCGTCTATCACCACCGTGGCGCAAATCTGCTTGCGGTCGGCAATGTCGTGACCGCGGATATGGGTCGTCACCCCGTCTACCTCTGGACGCTGCCGATGTTTCATTGCAACGGCTGGTGCTGTCCGTGGTCGATCAGCGTCAAGGCTGGCGTGCACGTCTGTTTGCGGCAGGTGCGGGCCAAGTCGATGTACGATCTGATCGCGGAGCATGGGGTGACGCATCTCTGCGGCGCTCCGATCGTGATGCAGATCTTGCTGAATGCGACGGCGAAGGAGAAGCGCGCGCTGCCGCACCTCGTTCGCTTCTTCACCGCAGCCGCGCCGCCTCCCGCAGCGGTGTTGGCGGCAATGCGGGAGGCCGGCTTTGAGGTCACGCACCTCTATGGGCTGACCGAGACTTATGGCCCGTCCGTCGTCAACGACTGGAAAGCGGAATGGGACGCGCTAGACGGCGAGACGCAGGCCACGCTGAAATCGCGTCAGGGCGTACGCTATCACGCGCTCGAAGCGCTTGACGTGGTTGACCCTGAAACCATGAAATCCGTCCCCGCGGACGGCGAAACCATGGGCGAGGTGATGTTTCGCGGAAATGTCGTGATGAAAGGCTATCTGAAGAACAAAGCGTCGACCGAGGCGGCCTTTGCGGGCGGGTGGTTTCACTCCGGTGATCTCGGCGTCAAACATCGCGACGGATACGTGCAGCTCAAGGATCGTTTGAAGGACATTATTATTTCAGGCGGAGAAAACATCTCTTCGATCGAGGTCGAGGATGCGCTGTTTCAACATCCGGCAGTGGCGTTAGCCGCTGTCGTCGCACGCCCCGATGATAAATGGGGCGAGACGCCCTGCGCGTTCGTCGAACTCAAGGCAGGCGCCACGGCGACTGCGGACGAACTGATAGAATGGTGCCGAGGTCGTCTTGCCCGATTCAAATGCCCGCGCCACATCGTTTTCGCAGAGATCCCGAAGACCTCGACCGGAAAAGTTCAGAAATTCGCGCTGCGCGAGCGGGCGCGCATGGTCGATGCGCCTCGCCCATGAGCGCAGATCCGCATCCCTGGACGACATACGCCCGTTCGGCGCTGGAACGGTCGATGCGCGCTGCGTCGACGCTTTTTCCGCAACCCGGCGAAGACGGCGCGACCTCTATCCATGAAGCCCGCAAGGAACTGAAACGCGCGGCCTCGCTCGCTCGCCTGTTCGCCCCGATCGTCGGTCTGCCCGCCTATGCCGCGCTCGACATTGTTGACGCCGCGCGCCGGCAGGTTGGAGCCGCGCGAGATCTCGATGTTCTGCCCGGTGTGCTGGCGAGTCTCAAATGTTCGATCGAGATCCGCGACGTTCTGATGCGCGCGATCGCGCTTGAGCGCGGCAAGTCACGGGGCGAACATTCCGCTTCGCATGCCTCACAGTTTAAGGGAGCGCTCGGGGAGGGGGCGGATAGAGTCGCAAAATGGGAGCTGGCCGAGGAAAGCGAATCCGCGTTGCTGGGGTCGCTGCGGTTGACTTATCGCGCGGGAAAGCGCGGTGGCCGTCGCGCTTTCCAAGCGTCCGACGCCGACGATCTGCACGATCTGCGATCGCGGGTGATCGACCTGTTCTATCAATGCGAGCTGTTCGGCCTGGCTTGGCCCGCGATGCTGTCGGCGCACACCGGCGAATTGCACCGGCTGCGCACCTCGCTCGGCGATCATAACGATCTGACGATGCTTGGAGAATTTGCTCTTTCGCGTCGCGAATTGGATCCCGAGCGCGCCGAGGAATTGGTGGAGCTTGTCTTACGCAAGCGCAAACCGATCGAGCGTCGCGCACGGTTGCAATACCAGCGTCTCTACGCCGAGCGCCCCGGGGCATTTATGCGGCGCATGGCTGCGTATCTCGAGCACCCGCAGAAAAAAGTGCGGGACAGCCGCCCTTAGGGATAGCGCGACTTGATGTCTGCGAGACGAAGAGCGTTCTGGTCGATAATACAGGAAAGCCGGGGGTCGCCGCCCTTGGCGTTCATTCCGGCCTCGAAGGGCGCCACATCCTGGCATTCGGCATCGCGCCACGTCAGCCACTGCGCCTGGGCCTCGTTCAGCGAGCGTTTCCATCGAGACCTTTGCGAGGCCATCATCTTCGGCTTCGACTCGACCGACTTCACCGCGGCCTCGATCGTCGCCCGCATTTCCCCGTCCGACTTGTCTGACGCCATGCGAAGGCAGTCGGCAAGCTCCCGCGCGCCAATCTTGGCCGAATCGCAGGTAAGGTGCGAAGGCCGCGCCTCGTCGCCAAACGCCGTAGGCGCTGCAAGGACCAGCGCGAATGCAAAGACGGATAGTCGCATGGGAGTTATTCCGAAAATTTCGGGCGAGAGATATAGAAAACCAGCAGTGGAGGCTAGCGACCTTCATTCAGCGTCGAAAGAACCTCTTGGGGTCACGCCGGCCGCTCCGCATGCAGAAATTCGCCGATCCGCGCCAGCGCGCGTTCGATATTCGCGGTTGAATTGGCATAGGACAGGCGGATATAGCCTTCGCCATAAACGCCAAAGTCGGGACCGCCGATCGTCGCGACACCCGCTTTTTCCAGCAACGCATTGGCGAGCGGCTTCGCCTTCCAACCTGTCGCTGCAATATTGGGAAAAGCGTAGAACGCGCCCTTCGGCGTCGCCGCGCGCACATTTTTCAAAGCATTGAGCCCCGCGACCACCACTTTGCGGCGTGTATCAAATTCGGCGACCATGCTCTGCACCGCGTCTTGGGGTCCCGTCAGCGCGGCGAGACCCGCGAACTGCGTTGGCGCATTGACGCAGGAGTAGGAATTGACGGCGAGTTTTCGCGCGGCCTCGTAAAGTGGCGCCGGCCAGACGGAATAGCCGAGCCGCCAGCCGGTCATGGCGTAAGTCTTCGACCAGCCGTCGAGCAGGATTAGCCGGTCGCGAATTTCGGGATAGGCAAGCAGCGTCTGATGCGCGAACCCGTCGTAGGTCATCTGCCCGTAGATTTCGTCGGAAAGGATCGCGGCGTCGGGATAGCGCGCGAGGCCGGCGACCAGCGCATCGATTTCCGACTTCGGCGTTACCCCTCCCGTCGGATTGGCGGGCGAGTTGAGGATCACCAGCCGCGTCGCCGGGGTCATCAACGCCAGCATTTCGTCGGCCTTGAACGCGAACCCGTTCTCCTCGCGCATCGGGATCGGTACGGGCCGGGCGCCGGTGAATTCGATCATCGATCGATAGATAGGAAAACCGGGATCGGGGTAAAGAATGTCGACGCGGGGAGCGCCGAACATCAGAATCGCCATATACATCGTGACCTTGCCGCCGGGCACGATGAGCACCGCCTCTGGCGATACTTCGACGCCATGCCGCCGATGCAGGTCGGCCGACACCGCCGCGCGCAAAGGCAGAATGCCCGTCGCAGGGGTATATCCGTGCTCACCGTCGCGCAGCGCCCTGATGGCTGCCTCAACGATATGCGGCGGGGTTTTGAAGTCGGGCTGCCCGATGCCAAGATTGATGATGTCGCGGCCCTGGCGCTGCAATTCGGAGGCTCGGGCGAGCACAGCGAAGGCATTTTCCTCGCCAATCCGCGAAAATGCAGGAATTACGTGAAGCATCGGCAGCCCTCCCTTAGTCGTCTTGTCTTTGGCGCGAGTTGGAGCGGGCGACAAGAGAGGAATTGGGGCGCGTTTCGATGAAGCGCCGCATTCTAGTCGCGCTCCGCGAAGCCAAGCTCCGTTTTCCGGCTAGCGATCACGCATCTCCAGCGAGTTCACCGAGCCGCCGCTCCTCGTCCACGCTGAGCGGCGCTGGTTTTGGGGCCCGGCGGCGGGCGGCGAAGATAATAGCGAGCGCGCCCAGGACGAACGTCACAGGGGCGGCGAGCCAAAGCGCCAGCGTCTCGGGCTTGAACGGCGGCTTCAGCAGGATAAAGTCGCCATAGCGCGAGACTAGAAAGTCCTTCACTTGCGCTTGGCTTTCGCCAGCCGAGATGCGCTCGCGAATCAGTATGCGAATGTCGCGCGCCAGCGAGGCGTCGGAATCGTCGATCGACTGGTTCTGGCAGACCAGACAACGCAACTCGGACGAGAGTTCGCGCGCGCGGGCCTCTTGCGTGGGATCTTTCAGCAACTCATCGGGTTGCACCGCCAGCGCTGCGGTGGCGAGGAGAATGCCCGCCAGGGCCAAGCGCAGCGCTCTCATGTGGACGCAAGTCCCGTCGGGGCTCTCGCCCGGGCGCGAGCCGGCGCGCCAAAGCGCAGTCGCCGGTCAGTCAACGACACAACGCCGCCGAACGCCATGATCATCGCGCCGATCCAGATCAGCGTGATCA
>JAYTRP010000558.1:0-10737 GCA_043746145.1 Hyphomicrobiales bacterium
GCCTCCTAGACGACAAGGCTATCCCCTGGCGTCAGCGCCCATTCCTCACCGGATTCGTTCGATAATCTCCAACGCCTTTAGGAAGGACCGTTCGACGTCGAGCGAAGTCGTATCGAGAATGACGGCGTCAGCAGCCGCGCGCATCGGCGCGTCCGCCCGCTCAGCGTCGCGCGCATCGCGCTTCATAATGTCGGCCAGAACCACGGCATAATCGACTTTCTCGCCGCGGCTCGCCAGCTCGAGCGCGCGCCGCTGAGCCCGTGCGCCCGAGCTGGCGGTCACAAAAATCTTGATGCGAGCAGAGGGACAGATCACCGTCCCGATGTCGCGCCCGTCGAGCACGGCCCCATCGACACGCTGTGCAAAACCGCGCTGCGCTTTGACCAGCACGGCGCGCACCTCGGGGATAGCGGCGACAATCGAGGCCGCTTCGCCCATCTTGGCCCCGCGCAGGCTCTCTTCGTCAAATTCGGTGAGCGCGAGTCCGCGCGCAGCCGAGATCGCCGCCTCGACGTCGCGCAGATCCTTGTCCGAAGCCAACAGGGTCGCGGCGGTTGCGCGATACAGCAGGCCCGTGTCGAGATGGGGCAGTCCGTAATGCGCCGCCAAGCGCCGGGCCAGCGTTCCCTTGCCTGAAGCCGCAGGGCCGTCGATGGCAATTATCAAACGTCCCTCCGGATGGCGCCCGGCGCGGATGTAAGACGGCGCGGCCATCCTGTCGAGACGCTAACATCCTGACGCTAACATCCTGTCGAGACGTTCAATGTCGGGAAGGAGGTCCACGCGCTAGGAAGACGCGGTCGGAATAGTGGGTTGCAACAGCACACAGGTTGCGGCCAACGCCCGAGTCTGGATCTCGGGTGTAGAGAGCCTAGCCACGAGCGAGACTTACAGCGCCATCGCTGCTTGCAATTAGTTGATCGAACGAGAAGCCTGCCCAACTTCAGCGAAAGGCGCCGTTGCATTCAGTTGTTGAACGCGGTTTCGCAGATCGCGCAGCACCGGCTCGACTAGGCCATGCGCCAGCGCCACACCCGCTGCAGTCTCATCCGGCGACACGCCTTCGACATTCGCAAAAAGCTTGGCCCTTACGCATTGCTCGAAAATATCGACATCTTCGCGATATTTACCCACGAGCAACTCCGCGCCAAGAAGGTTGATCAGCTTAACGAGAGAGGCGATAGCGACAGTGGTCTCGGCGGCGGCTGTTTTCGGTTGCATGGTGACCTCCGGTTTATTTCGCAATTTCCGTTAGAATTTCGCTTCCTATTAGGCCTGCTCGCATCGTGTTTCGGCTCCAGGGTACGTCAGTTTACGACCAAACCGTGGCGCGTGCTCTGGGTGACGCTCGTGGCGAAATTCATGGAACGCTCCGGAATAAGCCTGGGCTTTGCGCAAGTGTCGAAAGCGTGAAAAAACATTGGTTGACCCAATCCGAGCCTAGAACGTTCGCGATCTCGGCGCCGCGCACAACCGCGTCAGTTTCTGCAACGTGAATGAAATCGCTGTTCATGCCAACCTCACTTCGCCTATAAATACACTAAATTAATAGAATTTGTCAACAGACGCTATAAAAGCTGGTTTCACACTGAATGCACGTTCTTAAACTTTGAAAACGACACCGACCCAATCAAGGCTCCGAAGTGACAAGCGCTAAAACTCCTTCGATCGATAATCGCTGCTCGATGACAACAAATTAGAATTAAAACTTTCGAACAACTTTGGCTTCGCAAAACGAACAATCAAGCAAACTCGTCTGGTAATTCCAAATTCGCGGTGAGGACAATCAGCCCGCATTTTGCGATAGTCATGAATTCATACGAAGCACATTTTGAAAGCTTCAAAAACGAAAAGCGAGCCTCTCCGAATCCAAAACGCGGCAAAAATCTTCACCTCAACGCGACCTTAGGACAGCTCAGTTTATGCGGTGAGATTCGTTTTCTGTGATTGCAAAGGTCGATTGTTCCTGGACATGAAGCTGCCTGACCCGCTCGCGTAGTTCCTTCAAAACAGGATCGACGAGGCTTTGGGCGAGCGCCACTCCCGCGGCTGTCGCTTCAACCGAAACACCTTCGACATGGGAAAACAGCTTACCGCGCACGCATTGCTCAAAGAGATCGATATCCTCTCGGTATTTGCCAACCAGAAGCTCGGCGCCGAGAAGGTTGATCATTTTCACCAAAGAGGCCAAGGCCACTCTGACTTCGGCATTCTCCAGTCTCATCTCGCTCTCCTCGCGGAACCGAAAGCTGATCAGTAAAAGAGGCTTATCGCCACTGCCTTAAACTTTGCTAAATACTTAACATATCGGTTAAGAATTGGTTCCCTAACCGACTCCCTATGTGACGCTACAGAACAGCGAAGCAATAATGCTGTTTTAGAACATCCCGGGAACGGATACAACCTATGCGAGCATCTGTCTAGTTCAATCCTGATTGGATTGCAATTCTGACCGGAGGTTCAGACCCGACGCATCGGTCAATTCTCTTGCGTCCGGGCTGCGCGGCTAGCGTTGGCTCTAAAAAAGGTCCTGAGCATTTCCCTCCCCGCGCGAGATGAGATAAACGAACGCGCGGACAGGAAGGGCTTCCATAAAAGTGGACTATATCTCGACCCGCGGGCAAGCGCCTGCTCTGGGCTTCATCGACGCCATGCTGGCAGGACTCGCGCGCGACGGCGGTCTGTACACGCCGCGGGAAACTCCTGCCTTCTCGGAAGAAGCGATCATTGCGCTGCGAGGACTGCCGTACGAGCACGCCGCGGCCCGGGTGATGGCGCCGTTCGTCGCCGACGAGTTCACCGCTGCGGATATCGCCGACACGCTCAAAGCCGCGCACCGCCAATTCCGTCACGCCGCGATGGCGCCATTGACCCAACTGGAGCCCAATCTCTTCCTGCTCGAACTCTTCCACGGGCCTACGCTCGCGTTCAAGGATTTCGCGATGCAGTGGCTCGGTCGCGCCATGAACCTCGCGCTCTCGCGCAAAGGCGGCCGTGCGACCATTCTCGGCGCTACCTCGGGCGACACAGGCGCGGCGGCGATCGAGGCGTTTGGCGGGGGTGACCTCACCGACGTCTTCATTCTTTATCCGCATGGTCGCGTGTCCGAGGTGCAGCGGCGTCAGATGACGACGGTCAATCGTTCCGGCGTGCATGCGATCGCCATCGAAGGAAATTTCGACGACTGTCAACACCTGGTGAAAACGCTATTTAGCGATCTCCCCTTCCGCGACGAACTGGGCTTAAGCGGGGTGAATTCGATCAACTGGGCGCGCATTCTTGCGCAGATCGTTTATTATTTCACTGCCGCCGTCGCGATTGGCGCTCCTTCTCGCCGAGTCTCCTTCGCCGTGCCGACGGGCAATTTCGGCGATGCGCTGGCAGGCTATTACGCCAGGACAATGGGGCTTCCCATCGAACGGTTGATCGTGGCGACCAACGAGAACGATATTCTGGTCCGTGCGCTCGATACCGGGGAATATCGAACCGCGGGCGTCAAGCCGACGCAGTCGCCTTCGATGGATATCCAGGTTTCCTCGAACTTCGAGCGTCTGCTGTTCGAGCGGCTCGATCACGACGCCGCGGCGGTGCGGGGCGCGATGGAAAGCCTGCGACAGTCTGGCGGGTTCACGATTCCTGCGGGCGCGCTGAGTGCAATCCGGCGCGACTTCGACTCCGTGCGCGTGTCGGAAGCGGATTGCGCGGCGGAGATGGCGCGGGTCTATTCGCAGAGCGACGTGCTGCTCGATCCCCATAGCGCGATCGCGGTCCATGCGGCCCGGGCGGCGCTCGCGCGAGACCCCGCCACTCCGGTGATCGCGCTGGCCACGGCGCATCCCGCCAAGTTTCCCGACGCCGTCGAGAAAGCCACGGGAAAGCGTCCACCGCTGCCCGCGCACATGCGGGGGCTGATGGAAAAACCTGAGCGAGTGACCGTGCTGCCTAACAACGCCCGCGCAGTCGCGGATTTCGTACGTGCGCGAGCGAGGGCTAGAATTTGAGCGTGCAACTGACGACGTTGCCGTCGGGCCTTAGGATCGTCACCGATTCGACTCCGCATCTGCGCACCGCCTCGCTTGGCCTGTTCGTCGCCACGGGTTCGCGCAACGAGCGCGACGAGGAGCATGGTCTGTCGCATTTGCTCGAGCATATGGCGTTCAAGGGCACGCGCCGTCGCAACGCGCTGCAGATCGCCGAAGCGATCGAGGATGTCGGCGGCGACCTCAATGCGGAGACGGGAGCCGAGCAGACCGGCTATTTCGCCCACGTGTTGCGCGAGGACGCCGAACTCGCGATCGACGTGCTGGCCGACATCTTCACCGACAGCCAATTCGATCCCGAGGAACTCGCCCGCGAGAAGAACGTGATCGTGCAGGAGATTGGCGCGGTCGAGGATACGCCGGACGATTGGGTGTTCGATCTCGTGACCGAAGCGGCTTGGCCGGGCCAGCCGATCGGTCGGCCGATTCTTGGCACGCGCGACACCGTGGCGAGTTTCGATCGCGGCTCGATCGACCGCTATTTGAAGCGCCATTATCGCGCCGGGTCGACGCTGCTGGTCGGCGCCGGCTCGGTAGACCACGAGGCGTTGACGCAACTCGCGCGGACGCGCCTGGGCGACCTTGGCGAGGGGTCCGCTCAAGGCGCCGAGGAGGCTCGCTACAGCGGTGGCGAGAGATTGGTCGACAAGGCGCTTGAGCAGACCCACATCGTCGTTGCGTTTTCCGGCCGCGGCATCAAGGCCGCGGATCACGACGCCGCGCATGTGTTCGCTGCGGCGACCGGGGGCGGAATGTCCTCGCCGCTGTTTCAGGAAGTGCGCGAGAAGCGCGGGCTTGCCTACGCCATTAACGCATTTCATTGGTCTTATGCGGATTGTGGGCTGTTCGGGTTCTATGCCGGCTGCGCCGCGCGAGACGCTGGCCAGTTGATGGCGGCCGCGCTGGATTGCCTGACGGAGGCGACGGCGACGCTCGGCGAGGCCGATGTGGCGCGCGCCAAGGCGCAAATGAAAGTGTCCACCTTGACCGCGCTGGAATCGCCGGGGGCGCGCGCGCAGCAACTCGCGCGGCAGGTTTTCGTCTATGGCCGGCCGCAGACGCTCGAGGAAATGACCGCCCGGATCGAGCGGATCGACGTTCAGGATGTGAGACGCGCGGGCGCCGCCATGTTGGCGAGCGCCCCAACGCTGGCCGCGCTAGGGCGGGTCGGCAAAGTGATGAGCGCGGAAAAGGTCGCGCGACGTGTGCGCTGAGCGTAATGTCACAGGTATGTCGCTGTTTCGCCTCACCCGCCAAGCCGAAGCCGAGCCGCTGTTGCGTGGCGACGGGGTATATTTGCGTCCGGCGGTCGCTGCCGATTTCACGAGATGGGCGAGCCTTCGAGCGGAAAGCCGCGACTTTCTGACGCCTTGGGAGCCTACCTGGCCGGAGGACGATCTGACCCGCGCCGCCTTCCGCCGACGGCTGCGCCGTCAGTCCGAGGAGATGGCGCGCGATGAATCTTTCTCCTTTCTGATATTTGGTTCTGCGACCAGCGCCATGCTCGGCGGCCTGACGCTTGGCGGCATCCGGCGCGGAGTGGCTCAGGCGGCGACGCTGGGTTACTGGATGGGCGCGCCCTACGCTGGCAAGGGCAGCATGACCCGCGCGGTCGCCGCGGCGATCCGCTACGGATTCTCGACGCTCCGGCTGCATCGGATCGAGGCGGCCTGTCTGCCCGAGAATGTCGCGTCGATCACGCTGCTGCAGCGCAATGGCTTCGAACGCGAGGGCCTCGCGCGCGCCTATCTCAGGATTAACGGGGTCTGGAGAGATCACTTGCTGTTCGCGCTGCTCGAACCCGGGGCGCTGCGTGCTGAGTAAAACAAAGGGACTTCAGAGAATTTCAGCAAGCCCAGCCAGTTCATTCCCGCTCCCCCCTTGTGGGGGAGGGTCGGGGTGTGGGGGCGCCGCAGCTATGCCTCTAGCCCGAAGCGTCCCTGCGGAGCTGCTTCTTGCCCGCAACGCGCGAGGGCGGGCCAGTCTGCTCCACCGTCTCGTCGCGTTCCTGATGGCGCTGCTCGTCGCAACGATCGCCATAGCGCCGCCGGCCGCGCTGGCGGTCAGCAAGGTCGTCCGGGTTTCCGCCGACGACGACGCGATCGACCTTGCCACCGCGGTGGAATATTACGGCGCCAAGGGCGACAAGCTTCAGGTCTCGACCGCGCCTGGGCCTGACGGCATCGTCCGGCGCATCGAGGTCAGCGCGCTCGAAGCGGGCGCTCAGCCCTCCTGGATGGTGGTCGCGCTGACCAACGACAGCGACGAGCAGCTAACCCGGCTGATCGTGGCGCCGCATTTCGTTTCGTCGGTTCGGGGATCGTCTGGCCCGATCTCGGCTCCTCGCGCATCGCGACGATCACCGCCAGCCAGGGCAACCCGCCCGAGCGGCAGGACGCGATCGACGCGGACGTTTTTCAACTCACGCTCGATCCCGGCACGACGGTGACCTATGTCGCCGAGTTGCGGACGCCGACGCTGCCGCAGATCTATCTTTGGGAGCCGGACGCCTACAAGGCCAACCGTTCGAGCCTCACGCTTTATCAGGGCATTGTCATCGGCATCGCCGGCCTGCTCGCGCTGTTCCTGACGATCGTGTTCGTCGTCCGCGGCGTGCTGGTGTTCCCCGCCGCGGCGGCGCTCGCCTGGGCCGTGTTCGCCTATGTCTGCATCGACTTTGGTTTCTGGCGAAAGATCTTCGGCTTCGATGAAAGTTCGGAGCGCATCTGGCGCGCCGGCGTCGAAGCCGCGATCGGCGCCACGCTGATCATCTTCCTGTTCGCTTATCTGAACCTGCGCCGCTGGCACGTTCGCTTTTTGCACTTCGGCCTCGCCTGGCTGCTGCTGATGGCGGTGGTGGTCGGCCTTTCCGTCTATAATCCCCCCGTTGCGGCCGGTGTCGCCCGCATCTCGATCGCCAGTGTCGCCGCGATCGGACTGCTGCTGATCCTGACCCTTTCAATGCGCGGCTCCGACCGCGCGATCATGCTGATCCCGACTTGGTTCCTGCTCAGCCTTTGGGTTTGCGCGGCGGGGGCGGCGGCGACAGGACTGGTGACAAACGATCTCACCGCCCCGGGCTTGATCGGCGGCCTCGTGCTGATCGTGATGCTGATCGGCTTCACGATCATGCAATCGGTTTTCGCCAGCGGCGGCTCGTTGCGCGCGCTGGGCGACGACGCCGAACGTCGTGCGCTTGCGATGACGGGATCGGGCGACGCGATCTTCGACTGGAACGTCATCGCCGACCAGATCTTCGTCAGCGGCGACGTGGAAAGCCAACTCGGCCTGAAGCGCGGAACGCTGGAAGGCCACGCCTCGGGCTGGCTCGACCTGCTGCATCCGCTCGACCGCGACCGCTATGCCGCGGCGCTGGATGGCATGTTGCACCAACGCTCGGGCCGCGTGCACCACGATTTGCGCCTGCGCGGGGGCGATGGACACTACGCCTGGTTCCTACTCAAGGCGCGGCCGGTGCTCGACCCCAACGGCGACGTGGTGCGCGTGATCGGCACACTCGCCGACGTGACTGAGAGCAAAAACGCGGAAGAGCGCATCCTGCACGACGCGATCCACGACAATCTGACGGGCCTGCCCAATCGCGAATTGTTCTTCGACCGGCTCGAGACCGCGCTGACCGCCGCGCGAAGGCCGGGCGCGCCGCAGCCGGCGGCTGCGCTGATCGATATCGATCGGCTGAAAGCCGTGAACGAGTCGCTAGGCATGTCGTTTGGCGATTCCGCGCTGCTCGCGGTCGCGCGCCGGATTGCGCGCGAACTCAAGCCTGGGGACACATTGGCGCGTCTCAGCGGCGACCAGTTCGGCGTTATCGTGGCGCGCGATGGCGGCTTCGATGTCGAGGGATTTGGCGAGGCGTTGCGCAAGCAACTCGCCAACCCGATCAACTTTGGCGATCGCGAAGTCTCGATCACCGCCTGCGTCGGGCTCGCGCGCTTCGATCCGGTCGCGCACACCAGTCCAACGCATCTCTATGCTGAAGCCGAGCTCGCGCTGCTGCACGCCAAGAAGGGCGGCGGCGACAAGGTCGCTCTGTTCAACCGCGATATGCGCGGCGCTCGCTCCGCGGGAGCCTCGATGGTGACCGATGTGCGCCAAGCGCTGGCTCGCAACGAGATCTTCGTTCTGTTCCAGCCGATCGTACGTCTGGAGGACCGCACCGTCGCAGGGTTCGAGGCGTCGCCGCGCTGGCGTCATCCACGTTTGGGCGTGCTCAGCCCTACCGAATTCTTTGCCGATGCGGAAACCTCCGGAGCGATGGCCGAGATCGGCGTGTTCGTTCTGGACGCCGCCGCCCGCGAACTGGCGGCTTGGCAAAGGGCGCTCGAAGTTACGCCGCCGATCTTCGCCAGCCTGAACGTCTCCTCGCGGCAGATGCTCGGCCATGATCTGCTTTCCGATGTGCGCGCCGCCCTCAATCGGCACGCGATCCTGCGCGGCACGCTAAAGCTGGAACTGACCGAAAGTCTCGTGATGGAGAATCCGGAATACGCGGCGCAACTACTGCCACGCGCGCGCGAAATCGGAGCGGGCCTCACGCTCGATGACTTTGGCGCAGGCTACACCTCGCTGGGCCATCTCGAGCGCTATCACTTCGACACGATCAAGATCGGTTCCGCGTTGTCGCGTCCGCACCCGACGAGCGGCCGCTCTCCAATCCTGCGCGCGGTCGTCACCATGGCGCACGATCTCGGTATGGACGTGATTGCGGAAGGCGCGGACAACGAATCCGACGCGGTGGAACTCGCGCAACTCGGCTGCGAGTTTGCACAAGGACTGGCCTTCGGCATGGCGATGACCTCCTCGCAGGCGCGCAAGCTGATGGGCGCGCCGGCGGACTGAGGCTGTGACTGTGGACAGTGCAGAGAACGCGGCGCAAGCCTCGTTTACCGGGGCGTTCTTGCGGAGTTCGGAGGCCTGATGAAATTCCCGCCCGAATTTCTCGAAGAAATCCGCGTCCGTCTGCCCGCCTCGCAGGTGATCGGCGAGACAGTCAAGCTGAAGAAGCAGGGGCGCGAGTGGCGTGGCCTATCGCCGTTCAACGCGGAAAAGACCCCGTCGTTTTACGTCAACGACCAGAAGCGTTTTTACCACGACTTCTCCTCGGGCAAGCACGGCGATATTTTCTCCTTCCTGATGGAAGTGCAGGGCTTGAGCTTTCCCGACGCGGTCGAGCGTCTCGCAGCCCTCGCCGGCCTCGACATGCCGCGTCGCGATGCCGAGAGCGAGGTTCGTGAAAAGCATCGCGCGAGCCTGGTCGAAGTCCTCGCGCTGGCCGCGGCTTTGTTCGAGCGAAACTTGCACGAATCCGCTGGCGCCAATGCGCGGGGATATCTGGTCGACCGGCGCCTGGAACTCCCGACCCAACGCGCGTTCGGCATCGGTTTTGCGCTGGGCGAGAAATACGCGATGCGCGACGCGCTGGCGGCCAAAGACGTCGACGTCGACCAGATGATCGCGGCGGGGCTGCTGGTGCACGGCGAGGGGATCGCGGTTCCCTACGATCGCTTCCAGAACCGGGTGATGTTTCCGATCCACGACCGGTCCGGACGTGTCGTCGCGTTCGGCGGACGAGCGTTGGAGAGCGCCGCCAAGGCGAAATACCTGAATTCGCCGGAAACCGAACTCTTCCACAAAGGCTCGCTGCTCTACAACCATCATCGCGCCCGCAAGCCGGCGCATGACAAAGGGCGGATTATCGCGGTCGAGGGTTATGTCGACGTGATCGCGATGACGCAGGCCGGCTTTCCCGAGACGGTTGCGCCGCTGGGCACCGCGCTGACGGCGGATCAATGCGCCCTGCTGTGGACCCTGAACGACGAGCCGATCCTATGCTTTGACGGCGACAAGGCCGGGCGGCGCGCGGCCTATCGCGCGCTCGAAACCGCGCTGCCGGCTATCGGCGCCGGCAAGACGCTGCGGTTCGCGATGCTGCCGGAAGGGCAGGACCCTGACGACCTCGCAAGGTCGGGCGGCGGCGAGGCGGTCGCGGAGGTTCTCGCGCGCTCGCGTCCGTTCGCCGAGATGTTGTTTCTCCGGGAAACCGAGGATCAGAGTTTCGAAACGCCGGAGAAGCGAGCCGCGCTCGAACGCCGTCTGCGCGATCTCACGGGGCTGATCCAGGACGAGACGCTTCGTCGTCACTACGCCGCCGACATGGCGGAGCGCCTCGGCCAGATGTTTGGGACCCGCAGCGGCGCTGCGCCGGCTCGCCGGGAATGGAAACCCCGTCAGGCCCGGCGCCCCGGCGGAGGCTTCGACCAGGGGCCGCGAACCGGCGTCGCGGGCCTTCCCCTGCCGCCGATGAGGCTCTCGGTTAAACCCCGCGAAGCGGCTCGCGAAATCCTGATCCTGGCGATTTTGATCGGCCACCCCACATTACTGGAGCCGCTGTTCGAGGAAATCGCCGGGCTGGAACTTGCCGCGCGCTCGCTCGCCGCGTTCCGCTCGCGCCTGCTCGACGCCGCGCCCGAGGCGTTTTCGGAGCCCGCAGCACTCAGCGCCGCGCTGGACGCGGCGGGGCAGGGGGCAGAGCGGGAACGAATCATGGCGGCCGCTGCGGCAATGCCAAACTGGTGGTGCGTGCGTCCCGAAGCGCCGCATGGTGATGCGGAAACCGTTCTTCGGCAGTGTCTGGCCTTGCAACGAAAAGCTGGCGCCTTAAATAGGGAGCTAAAAT
>JAYTRP010000559.1:0-3476 GCA_043746145.1 Hyphomicrobiales bacterium
CCGGCAGGTGTTCGACCGGTTGGCCGGCGCCTGGGCCTATTGGGGCTGGAAGGGGCATTATTTCGACGGTGAGGACGACGCGCGCGCCTATTACGACGAAATGCGCTTCATGCTGGCTCGCCAGATCGCCGCGCCCAATTCGCCGCAATGGTTCAACACCGGGCTGCATTGGGCCTATGGCATCGACGGCCCGAGCCAGGGCCATTATTACGTCGACTTCGAAACGGCCAAGCTGGTCAAGTCGAAGTCGTCCTACGAGCACCCGCAGCCGCACGCCTGCTTTATCCAGTCGGTCTCCGACGACCTCGTCAACGAGGGCGGCATCATGGACCTCTGGGTGCGCGAGGCGCGCCTGTTCAAATATGGCTCCGGCACCGGCTCCAACTTCTCATTGCTTCGCGGCGAGAACGAGAAACTGTCTGGCGGGGGGCGCTCCTCTGGCCTGATGTCGTTTCTGAAGATCGGCGACCGCGCGGCAGGCGCGATCAAGTCGGGCGGCACCACGCGGCGCGCGGCGAAGATGGTCGTGGTCGACGTCGATCATCCCGACATCGAGGCCTACATCGATTGGAAGGTGAAGGAGGAGCAGAAGGTCGCGGCGCTGGTGACCGGCTCGCGCATCGTCAAGAAGCACCTGAAGGCGATCGTCAAAGCCTGCGTCAATTGCGAGGGCGAGGGCGACGATTGCTTCAACCCGGAAAAGAACCCCGCGCTCAAGCGGGAGGTCAAGCTCGCGCGCCGCGATGAGGTGCCCGATGGCATGATCAAGCGCGTGATCCAGTTCGCCAAACAGGGCTATCGCGACATCGCGTTCGACGCCTATGACACCGACTGGGATTCCGAGGCCTATCTCACCGTCGCTGGGCAGAACTCCAACAATTCCGTGCGCGTGACCGACGCGTTCCTCAACGCGGTCGAGAGCGACGGCGATTGGAACCTGTTGCGCCGGCTCGACGGCAAGATCCACAAGACGGTGAAGGCGACCGATCTCTGGGAGAAGATCGGCTACGCCGCCTGGGCCTCCGCCGATCCCGGCATTCAGTATCACACGACCATCAACGACTGGCACACCTGCCCGGAATCCGGCCCGATCCGCGCGAGCAACCCCTGCTCGGAATACATGTTCCTCGACGACACCGCCTGCAATCTCGCCTCGCTGAACCTGCTACAGTTCCGCGATCCCGAGGTTCGGACCTTCGACGTCAAGGCCTATGAGCACGCGGTGCGGTTGTGGACGCTGACGCTCGAAATCTCGGTGACGATGGCGCAATTCCCCTCGAAGGAAATTGCCCGTCTATCTTATGACTTCCGCACGCTTGGGTTGGGCTTCGCCAATATTGGCGGGCTGCTGATGTCCTGCGGCATCGCCTATGACAGCGAGGAAGGCCGCGCGATCTGCGGCGCGCTCAGCGCTGTTCTGACCGGCCGCGCCTACGCCACCTCGGCCGAAATCGCGCAGAAGCTCGGCGCGTTTCGTGGCCACAAGCTCAACAGCGACGCCATGCTGCGCGTGATCCGCAACCACAAGCGCGCCGCCGACGGCCTCTCCGACGACTACGAGAAGCTGTCCGTCGCGCCCACGCCGCTCGACCATGCGTCCGTCATCCGCGCGGGCGTCGCCTGGGCTGGTCTGTCGGAAGCCGCGCGCGAATCTTGGGGCGACGCGCTCGCGCTTGGCCAACTCTACGGCTACCGCAACGCGCAGGTCTCGGTGGTTGCGCCGACCGGCACGATCGGCCTGGTGATGGATTGCGACACGACCGGAATCGAGCCCGATTTCGCGCTGGTGAAGTTCAAGAAGCTGGCCGGCGGCGGCTACTTCAAGATTATCAATCGCGCGGCGCCCGAGGCTTTGCGTTCGTTGGGCTACGACGAAGCCAAAATCGGCGAGATCGTCACCTACGCCGTCGGCCACGCCTCGCTGGGGCAGGCGCCCGGCGTCAACATTTCGGCTTTGCGTTCGCGCGGCTTCACCGAAGCGGCGCTCAGCAAGGTGGAGAGCGCGCTCGCCAGCGCGTTCGACATCAAATTCGTCTTCAATAAATGGACGATTGGGGCGGATTTCCTCAACGGCGCGCTAAAAATTCCGGCAGAAAAGCTGGAGGAGCCGGGCTTCGATCTGTTGGCCCATCTGGGCTTCACCAAGTCGGAGATCGAGGCCGCCAACACCCATATTTGTGGCGCGATGACGCTGGAGGGCGCGCCGCATCTCAAGCGCGAGCATTACGGCGTGTTCGATTGCGCCAACCCCTGCGGCCGCACCGGCAAACGCTATCTCTCGGTCGAGAGCCACATCCGCATGATGGCGGCCTCGCAGCCGTTCATTTCGGGCGCGATCTCGAAGACCATCAATATGGCGAATGACGCCACGGTGGAGGATTGCAAGGACGCCTACATGCTGTCCTGGCGGCTCGCGCTCAAGGCCAATGCGCTCTATCGCGACGGCTCGAAACTGTCGCAGCCGTTGAATTCGCAGTTGATCGAGAACGACGAGGAGGACGACGAGGCGGTCGACGCTTTCGTCAACCTCAGCGTCCCCGCCCGCACGGCGGCGGTGGCCGAGCGGATCGTCGAGCGCGTAATCGAGCGGGTCGAGCGCCTGCGCGAGCGCGAAAAGCTGCCCAACCGGCGCAAGAGCTACATCCAGAAGGCGACTGTCGGCGGCCACAAGGTCTATCTGCACACCGGCGAATACGAGGACGGGCGCCTGGGCGAAATCTTCATCGACATGCACAAAGAGGGCGCCGCCTTTCGCTCGCTGATGAACAATTTCGCGATCGCGATCTCGCTCGGCCTGCAATATGGCGTGCCGCTGGAAGAATACGTCGAGGCCTTCACCTTCACGAGGTTCGAGCCCGCCGGCCTCGTGCAGGGCAATGACGCGATCAAGAACGCCACCTCGATCCTCGACTACGTGTTCCGCGAACTCGCGATCTCCTATCTGGGCCGCCACGACCTCGCGCATGTCTCCCCCGACGAGATCGGCCACGACGTGCTCGGCGGCGGTGTCGCCCAGGACAAAGCGCCGGGCGGGGGAGGCTCGCCCGCGTCGGTGGTGTCGAGGGGGCTGGTGCGCTCGAAGACGGATCGGCTGATGCTGGTGCAAGGGGGAGGGGCGGCCGGGCTCAGCCAAGGCGGCTATGTCCAGGGGGCGACGGCGCTTAAGGCGGGGGTGGCCGAAGCGCCAGAGATGTTCGCCGGCGTGGCGTTTGCGGCGCCGGCGCAAGAGACGGTCGCGGATCGGCGGGTGCAGGCGCGCATGAAGGGGTATGTCGGCGAGGCGTGCCCGGAGTGCGGGAACTTTACGATGGTGCGGAACGGGACTTGTTTGAAGTGCGATACTTGTGGGGGGACTACGGGATGTAGTTGAGGGGTGCCGCATCTAAGTGTCGGTCCGGAAACATGTTGAATCGGATGAGTGAGATGTGATTCAGAGGAGTTTGCCTGATTCTGTGGAGCCGCAGCCGAATGTGGAC
>JAYTRP010000560.1:0-3470 GCA_043746145.1 Hyphomicrobiales bacterium
ATCAGGGCCTGGGCGCCCTCGCGCGTCGCGACATTGCCGGCAATCACAGCGACTTTGTTGGTGGAGCGCTGAATGCGTCGAACTTGCGCGAGAACCTGCTCGGAATGACCGTGCGCCGTATCGACCACGAGACAATCGACCCCCGCCGCCATCAACTTTTCCGCTCGCTCAAAGCCTTTGTCGCCGACGGTAGTGGCTGCGGCGACGCGTAGCCGTCCATCGGCGTCCTTGGCGGCGTTGGGATGGGCGGTCGCCTTTTCAATGTCCTTGACCGTCACCAAACCCACGCATTTTTCCTGATCGTCGACGACCACCAGTTTCTCAATCCGATATTGGTGCAGCAGGCGGCGCGCCTCGTCGCGACCGACCCCCTCGCGAATGGTGACGACCTTCCGGGTCATCAGATCGCTGACGGGTTGGCGGGGATCCTCGGCGAAGCGCACATCGCGGTTGGTGAGAATGCCGACCAGCCGAGCAGGCTTGCCGTCATTGCCGCGCTCGACAACCGGAATGCCTGAGATCGAGTTGCGCTTCATCAGCGCTAGCGCCTCGGCGAGCGTGGCCTCCGGGAAAATCGTGATCGGATCGACCACCATGCCGCTCTCGAAGCGCTTGACCTTGCGGACTTCCTCAGCCTGCTCGTCGGGAGTCAGGTTGCGGTGAATAACTCCTATGCCTCCGGCCTGAGCCATCGCGATCGCCATTCGCGCCTCTGTGACCGTGTCCATTGCGGAGGAGAGAATTGGCACATTCAGTCGAATCGTGCGCGTGAGTCTCGCGCTAATGTCAACCTCGCTTGGCATGACCATGGAATGCCCTGGCCTCAGCAGGACGTCATCGAACGCGAGACCGTCGGCAAGAATTAGTTTGTCGCTGAACGCCATGATGTCCTCGCAAGGAGCCGGCGCGTCGGGCGCGCCTTATATGGCGCCGCGAAGTATCATGCTGCGGCGCCGGCGCCTAGCGCGGTAGACATTGAAACCACAGGAAGCGCCAGTCATCGCGCCCCGGGTGGACGCGAAGCTCTAGCTCTATTGCATCGGCATGGGCGTTCCGCTGCCAGACGCCGGCGTCGTTAACGTTGTCGAGCGTCCCATCGGCCGCTGTGTGCTGGGACTTGAGTTCCCGTTTAGTCCGTTGAAGATGGTCGAGCAGCCGGTCGCCAAATTATTGAGGTTTTCGCCGTTATTGAAGATCAGCGTTCCCTGAATGCAGTGGCGGTCGCAACAAGCCAACGGGTGAACTGCCACCGGGCGACGCGCTCAGGAAAATCGCGCCGCGCCGAGGCTTGCGAAATAGATGAGCCCGGATAATGCCGTTATCCAGAAGCTCACCGGCCAGTCCGTGTAGAACGCCAGCGTCAATCCGCCCCAGGCTTCAAGCAGCGCGAGGGCGACCGAAATGGCAATTGCGGCCGCGACGCCACGCGCAACGTTTCGCGCGGCCGCCGCCGGGCCCACCATCAGCGTGAAGACCAGCAGCACGCCGACGATCTGCGCGCATTCGGCGACGGCGACGGCGACGATGGCGAGAAATGCAACGGAAAGCCGTCGCATCGGCACACCGCGCGCCTCGGCAAGCTCAGCCTGAAGACTGGCGAAGATAAGCGGACGCGCAATCCAGCCGAGTGCGGCGAGGCTGACGGCTGCAAGCGCGACCAGCGTCCAAAGCGAGGACTGGTTAACGCCGAGTACGTTGCCAAACAGCAGCGCGGTCGCCTGCGTGGCGGCTGATGTATAAAAATGCAGGAACAGCAGCCCGAGACCCAGCGCCAACGAGAGCACCATGCCGATCGCGACGTCGCGTTCCGCAAGTTTCTCGCCGATCAACCCCATGCCGACGCCCGCGAGTAGCGTAAAGGCCAGCAGGCCCGCAAGGGGTGAAAGCCCAAACAGCGCCGCCCCGGTCGCCCCGGTGAAGCCGACATGGCTCAGCGCGTGACCGGCAAAGGTTTGACCGCGCAACACTAGAAAAAAGCCGACCGCGCCAGCAAGTACAGCGGCGACGCCGGAAGCGGCGAATGCGGCGCGCATGAAGTCGTAGTCAAGCATCGGCGCCCCCTGCCCCTCGAAAATCATCCATGCGCGTGCTCGTGGCCGTGCTCATGCCGGTGCGCTTCGCTTTCGACCTCGACCGCTCCCGCCATGACGAACACCCGAGAGCCGACGCGCACGACCTCGATTTCCGCGCCATAGAGCCGCGACAGCACGACGCTTGTCACGACCTCATCGACGAGGCCGAGCACCGCCGCCCCGCCGCCGAGATAGAGCACCCGATCAATGGCGTTGACGAGCGGATTCAGTTCATGCGCGCTGAACAGGATCGCGACCCCGAGATCATCGCGCAGTCGCCGGGCGATCGCGACAACCGCACTCTGATGCGCGGGATCAAGCGAAATCAGCGGCTCGTCGAGCAACAGCAATTTTGGTCGTCCGATCAGCGCCTGGCTGAGCAGAAGTCTCTGGCGCTGGCCGCCCGATAGTTCGCCGATGGGTTGGCGCGCAAGATCGCGCGCGCCAACCTGATCGAGCGCCCAGTCGATCTCGCGTCGCATCGCCGCATCGAGGCGCGAGAAGCCGAATCGGCCGCCGATCGCACTACTTGCAACGATGTCGTAGCCCTTGAGTCGCGAACCGAGAATCGCGCCTCGGTTTTGCGGCAGGTAGCCAATCGCGGGATTGCCCCGAGTGACCGGGCGATCCAGCACGCGGATTTCGCCCGCTGACGTGGGCGTGAGGCCCAGCGCCGCGCGCATCAACGTGGTTTTGCCGGCTCCATTGGCGCCGAGCATGCCGATGAACTCGCCGGGCTCAATGTCAAAGCTGGCGTCGCTCAGAATCGCTCGGCCGCCGAGTTTAATAGTGACGCTGTCGAAGACCAGCGCGCTCAATTGATCGGGGACCCCAACGCCTTATCTAGCGCGTCGAGCTGGCCCATCATCCAGCCCTGATAGTTGGTGTTCGGCGGCTCGGTTTCAGACACGCCAACCACCGGGATGTGATTGTCCTTGGCCATCTGCACGAGCCGCTGCACAGCGGGCTCGCTGGCTTGGGCATTGTAAAGCATCGCGCGAACCTTGCGCCCCTTCAGGTCGTTCTCAAAGCCAGCGACGTCGGAGGCGGACGGCTCCGCGTTATTCATTATAGACAGCGCGAATTTCTGGTCGCGAACGTTGAGCCCAATCGCGCCCGCGGCATAGCCGAACACCGGCTCGGAAGCCGCGACCGGAAAGCCGGCGTAGGTTTTGTGCATGGCGGCAAACTTGTCCTTGAGCGGCGTTAAAGATTGCAGGAAATGAGCGTAACCCTTGTCATAGTCGTTCGCGTGCGCGGGATCGACTGCGATGAGGTCAGCGACCAGCGCCTTCGCCGCCGCCGTTATATAAGCGGTCTCGTACCAGAGGTGCGGATTGTCTCCCGATTTGCGGCCAACCAGGGCGCCGACCAGGATCTCGCGTCTAGCGGGGACAT
>JAYTRP010000561.1:0-3465 GCA_043746145.1 Hyphomicrobiales bacterium
GTACTCCAAATTTGGCAAACGAATCTACGCGGTCGGCGGCAACGAAGAAGCCGCCCGATTATCGGGTATCAATGTCGAGCGGACACTGATCATACTTTATGTGCTTTGCGGCGCGACCGCCGCACTTGCGGGGCTGGTGCTGTCGTCGCGTGTCGGATCGGGCGATCCGAACATCGGCATTGGGTTCGAGCTTCAGGTGATCGCCGCGGTAATTATCGGAGGGACCAGTCTGTCAGGCGGCGAGGGCCGGATTCTCGGAACGGTCATAGGCGCTGTCATCATCGGAGTTCTGTCGAATGGCCTCAATCTCGCTGGGGTGGAGCCCTTTTGGCAGTATGTCGCTCAGGGTCTCGTTCTTATCGCCGCGGTCATTGTGGACAGCCGCGTGAACGCCGGCGTGTTAAAGCTCGGCAGAAAATAGGAAAAGCGATGAAACAGGACCTTGGATCATTAAAGACCGCTGTTATTACCGGCACGGCCGGCATTGCCTTGGGCGTTGCAAAGCGCCTGGTGCGAGACGGGTTCTCTGTAACACTATGCGGGAACGACCCCGAGCAGAACGCGACGGCGACGGCAGCCCTGGGGGGCGCAACCGCGCAGGTGGTTGAGCTGGATGTTTCCGATGCCGGAGCCGTTGAGACGTTTGCCGTCGATCTCGCGGGGCGCCTCGATGGATTGGACGCCCTTGTGAACTGCGCGGCGATCCAGCCCTATGGAACCATCGAGACGACTACGCCAGCGGACTGGCAGAAGGTCATCGGCGTCAACCTGACTGGTTATTACCTCATGGCGCACTTTTTGTATCCCTTGCTGAAAGCGCGCGGCGCCGCTTCGATCGTGAACTTCGCTTCGGTGCAAGGGCATTTGAACCAAAACAACGTCTTAGGATACGCAACCTCTAAAGGAGCAATTCATGCCCTCACAAGGGCAATGGCAGTTGATTGCGCAAAGGACGGAGTACGAGTCAATTCCGTGTCGCCCGGTTCAATTCGGACGCCTCTGCTCGAATTTGCCGCGCGCTCTTCGACCCCCGAGGGGGGAAACATCGAAGACACGATCGACGGGTTCGGTAAGTCGCATGCCATCGGCCGTGTTGGCACGGTGGATGAAATCGGAGCCTTGGTGTCCTACTTGGTTGGACCGGAATCCGGGTTTTGCGTCGGTGGTGATTTCTCGATCGATGGCGGGTTGAGGGCCAAACTCGGTGTTTGAACGACCCGAGCAAGACAAGCTGACATGACACGGCCGCCCGATAGCGTCTCGCTGCTCCCAAGGGCCAACCGCGGCGATCTACCCTCTGTGGTGGCAGACGAAATTCGTAACTGGATAGCTGCTGGAAAGCTCGCTCCGGGGGACAAGCTGCCCACGGAAAGGGAGCTCAGCGAGAAATATCAGGTGAGCCGCGTAGTCGTGCGGGAAGCGACGTCGCGACTTCGGCATGAGGGACTTGCAGTGGCGCATCAGGGTAAGGGCGTCTTTGTCGCTTCCTTGGACGACAATCGCTTCCTGCAAATAACCAAACAATCGCTTTCGCGTCCGGAAGACTATCGAAAGCTGTACGAACTTCGATTGATGCTCGAGACAGGGGCAGCGGCTCTCGCGGCTGAACATTGCGATGACAATGACCTGCGCGTGTTACAGGAAGCGCTCGAAGTCATGCGAAGTATCGAAAACCTCGAGCGTAAGTACGTCGACGCAGACCTCAGTTTCCATCGGGCAGTGTCTGCAGCCACTAAAAATCCGTTTCTGAGTATTATGACATCGTTTGTCGATTCACGATTGAGGGAAAGCATCGCCCTGGCTGCTCGATCGTTGGATTTTGCGTCAATGGTTAAAGTCACTCTCGCGGAGCACGTCGCGATATTTGAAGGCATTCGCGACCGGGATCCCCGAAGGGCTGAAGAGGCAATGCATCAGCACCTTGGCAACGCATCTCAGCGACTCGGCCTTTAAATGCAAGTCTTGTGATTGATCGCAAGTCTTGTGACTTTATTTCCGGCACGCTGCCGATACCAGCACGGTTTGCTCAAGATCGAAATCGACACCAGATTAAAGCAGCTTCAGATTGAGCTAATAAAGTCTTGCAGTCTGTCGGCGCCTTAGCCCGGAAACATCGAATCGCGGACACTTCCTCCTCTGTCCGATGAGTTGTACAATGTGGTCATTGTGCGGCTCTCACATCGGCCAAGCCAAATGGCCGATCATCAAAGCGCTCGGTCAACGAGGCATTGCCACCCGCAACGTTTCCAGAGGAATAGATGACGACGCACAAACTGGCGAAGCAAGCCGAAAAATCTGACTTCGAGAATATCTCGGGCAAGATCCTCTCTCGCGTTGCTGCCGGCGAAGCGCGATCGAGGCTCGAACTGGTCGAGATTACGGGGCTTTCACGCTCGACTGTTACCGAACATCTCGCCTTCCTATTGAAAGGCGGCTTTGTGGAAGAGCGCATCGAGGCGCAATCCGGACGGGGACGCCCAACGCGGCAGCTGGATATCAAGAAGGATTTTGCTGTCGTTCTTGCCGCCGACATTGGAGAAACCCACGCACACCTCGCGGTCACCGATCTGAATCCCGCCGTTTTAGCAGAAACAGGGATTAGTCTCGACATCTCCAAAGGGCCGGAAAGCGTTCTGAACTGGATGGTCGATGAGTTCGAACGGCTGTTGGCTTCGCTAGGTCGGACCAGCGACGATGTGTTGGGAGTGGGTCTTGGTTTGCCCGCTCAAATCGATTTCGCGGCCGGCCGCGTTGTCGCGCCGTCGCTGATGATAGGATGGGTGGACTTCGACATTCGCAGCTGCCTGCGCAGCCGAATAGATGCACCGGTCGTGGTCGAGAACGAAGTCAACCTGATGGCGATCTCCGAGCATCATCGATTTTGGCGGCACGTTAGCCATTTATTCTTCGTCAAGGCGGGCACCGGGGTCGGCAGCGGCATCATCGCGGACGGTCGGATCTACCGGGGGGCGCGCGGCGCGGCCGGCGAAATCGCCCATATCCAGGTCGACTCCATCGACGGTCCGCTCTGTCGTTGCGGCAAACTGGGTTGCCTGGAGGCGCGCGCCTCGGGATGGGCGATCGCACGTGATTTGCGCAAATCAGGAATTCCAGTCGAGAGCGCGCGCGACATTGTCGCGCTTGTCAAGGCTAACCGGCCCGAAGCGATTCAGCGCGTTCGTGAAGCGGGCCGAGTTCTTGGAAAGGTTATCGCCGATGTCGGCTGTGTCCTGAACCCGAGCGCGATTGTCGTCGGCGGGGCTCTGTCGCGCGCCGAAGACCACTTGATGGTCGGATTGCGCGAACTCCTCTATCAACGCTCCCTGCCGCTCGCCACGCGCGGTCTGATTGTCGAGACTGCAAAGGCCGAGCCCGAGACCTGCGTCCTGCTTGGCGCGGCTCAGGTCGTCGTGGAGACGCTATTGCGAGCGGATCATGCAGATCAAACCATTCGACGTCATACGG
>JAYTRP010000562.1:0-3465 GCA_043746145.1 Hyphomicrobiales bacterium
CGTCGAGCTTGCGCAGTTCCTCACTTGCGTGGCTCGCAAAGTCGGCCGCCTTTTCCTGCTCGACAAGGCGCTGACGGGCGGCGGCGAGTTCGCTCTCGCGCGCGCGCAGTGCGGCATGCGCCGACCGCGTCGCGCGCACCTGTTCGCCCAAACCGCCATAGGCGTCCACGAGCGTTCGATGGGTTGACGGATCCATCAGCGCACGCTCGTCGTGTTGGCCGTGAATCTCCACGAGTCCCGAGGCGATCGTGCGCAGTGTTTGTGCGCCGACGCTCTGGTCGTTGATATAGGCGCGAGTGCGACCGTCCGCGAACTGCACCCGACGCAGAATCAACTCGCCATCGCTCGGGATGTCCTGCGAGGCTAATAGTTCATGGACCGCATGTGCCGCGGGGGGATCAAAGACAGCCGTCACCTGACCCTGAGTTTGGCCATGACGCACCAGCGCGCCATCGCCGCGAACCCCCAGGGCAAGGGAAAGTGCGTCGAGCAGGATGGATTTGCCGGCGCCGGTTTCGCCCGTGAGGATCGACAATCCCCGCGAGAATTCCAGGTCCAACTGATCGATCAGGACGATGTCGCGGATCGAGAGCCGGGCTAGCATGAGACTGAACTCAGGAAGGCACGACGACGTGGTAAATCTTGGAGATCCAGGACTCTTTGTTCTCCTGGGGAGCGAGACCGTCCGACTTCAACAGCGAATAGGCGTTTTTGTACCACTCGCCGTCCGGAAAGTTATGGCCGAGCACAGCCGCCGCTGTCTGCGCTTCATCGACGATTCCCAGGCCCATGTAAGCTTCAGTCAGGCGATACAACGCCTCCTCGGAGTGCCGCGTCGTCTGATAGTTGGTCAGCACGGCGCGAAAGCGGTTGATCCCGGCAGTGTAATTGTGCCGGGTCAGGTAGAACCGGCCAATCGACATTTCCTTGCCGGCGAGTTGGTCCAGCGTGACCTGGATTTTAAACTTCGAGTCGTCGACATATTCCGACTTGGGATATTCTCGCACGACGCGCTGGAACATTTCTGCGGCTTTGGCCGCCCGATCCTGGTCGCGGGAAATGTCGAGAATTTGCGCGTAATTGCTACTCGCCTGCAGATAGAGGGCGTAGGCCGCTTCCTGCGACTTTGGATATTCCTTGACGTAACGCTCGGCAGATACCGCGGCGCTGTCGTACTCACCCGCAGTATATTGAGCGTAAGTCGTCATCAGCAGAGCTTTACGCGCCCAATCGGAACCCGGATATTGTTTGCCAAGGTCGCTGAACTTTTTGGCCGCTTCCTGCGGCGCCCCGTTGGCAAGTTTGCCGAGGCCTTGGTCGTAAACCTTACTCGCCGGAATGTCCGGCTCAATCACCATCTTGTACTTTTCGGCGCCGAACGGATTGAAATCCTCAAACATCGAGCAGCCGGATAGCGCCAGCGCCGCCACGACGGCCGCCGCAAATGGGCGCAGAAACCCGCGTCTCGGCGGAGACGCAAGAGGAGCGCGGCATTCCGCGCTGCGTTGAATGAAGGCTGAATTCATACGTTGGTCTCGAACTTCAATTTCGCCCGCGGCGCATCGTCTTGAAGGGCGGTCCCTTAGCCTAATCCGCGCCTTCGGCCTAGCCCCTCGCAGCTCCCCGATTCAGACCTTAGATAAAGACCCGAAATATGGCGCTAAAACGCCCAACTACGGCAAAGTATCCCTGCATTCTGCGGCAAGAGACGATCAATCCACGCTGGCGGCAAAAGCTGCGGCGACCTGACCGACCGATGCGGCGGACCGTACGGGGCGCCGGGGCTGGCGCGACGCTGTGACGAATTCGTAGGCGCTTCGATCGGCAAAAAGAGCCGAGAGCATGGCGGCGTTGAGCGAGTGGCCCGGACGGTAGGCGTGATAGGCGCCGATGATAGGAGCGCCAGCAAGCGAGAGATCGCCCAGCGCGTCAAGCGCCTTATGCCGCACGAACTCGTCGGCGTAGCGGAGGCCTTCGGGGTTGAGAATGTCGTCGCCGTCCAGCGCTACCGAATTTTCGAGCGAAGAACCAAGCGCGAAGCCGGCCTGCCAAAGTTTTTTTACGTCGGCGACAAAGCCGAAAGTACGGGCGCGCGAAATGTCGCGGCGGAAAACATCGGGGTCGACATCGAAGCTGCGGCGCTGGCGGCCGATCGTAGCGGCTTCGAAATCGATCTCGACGTCCAGGCGAAACCCACTGGCCGCCGGCAGCAATTCCGCACGCGAGCGGCCCTGCTCTACGTAAACTGGCTTGAGAACGCGTACGTAGCGTCGGCGACGCGCCTGCGTTACGGTTCCCACTTGGTCAATCGCGTCGATGAAGCGCGCGGCGGACCCGTCCATGATTGGAATTTCCGCGCCGTCGACCTCGATCAGCGCGTTGTCGATGTTAAGGCCGGCGAGCGTTGCGAGCAGATGCTCGACCGTAGAGACTGTGGCGCCGGTCGAATCTCCCAGCACGGTGCATAAGGCGGTATGTTTGACGTTGCGCCAGTTGGCTTCGATCAGGCGCTCTTGCTCGCCGGGAAGGCCGGTGCGGAGGATGACAATGCCGGAATCGCTGTCGGCGGGATGAAGGACGAGGCGCGCCGGAGCGCCAGAATGAACGCCACAACCGGCGAGGTCCACGCGATCCGCAAGGGTCGTCTGAAATCCGAACTTCATTCGCCGACCCCAACCCCGCTACTCGCGCCGCCCTCGGGCTTCGCGACTTATCTTTATCATTGCCCCGAGCGGCTCACCGGCTCGAGGTCTGCGCGGACACGCCGTATTGGCGCCTTGAATTTGCCCGCGCTTTCTTTCGCCACGTATTAAGCGCCCCTGGAGTGAAAGGAGGAAATCACCTTTAATGACCATTCATTACAAGCCGGAAAGATTTAAATTAGTGATAATTTTCAACGGTTTATGCAAGACTTCTCATAAATTGCGCGTCCCGGGGCGAAATCGCCCCGGGACGCGGAAAACGTTTTCCTAGCCGAATCACGACACGTTGGAGCGCCGCAAAAAAGCTGGGATTTCAAGCTGGTCTTCTTCAGAGGCGACGACGCGTGGCGCCGCGCGGCCGTGCGAATCGAGCTGACCCTGGGCCGGACGCGGCGTTGCGATGCGCTGCTGCGGGCGAGCATATTCGAGGTGCGCAGGCGAAGGCGCCGGAGCGGCGCGGACTGGCGAGGGAAGTTGCGCGGGCGTACGCTGCAGCGGCTGCGGAGCCGGAGCGGAAGCCGTCACAGGCGCATCGTCGGGACGGCTGATGCCGAATGCGGCGAGCTTCTCTAGCAGCGAGCGCCGGCGTGTTTCGGGTTGTTGCGCCGCGGGCTGCGTGAGTTCACCGCGGCTATGGCGGATCTGGTTCTGCGCGATCTGCGGCAAGTCCTCGATCGCGGGCATGCGCTGCGAACGGACGATCGACTCGGGCGCGGGCGGGATGAAGTGCTCCTCGACCGGCTCCTCGTGCATTTCCGCGGGC
>JAYTRP010000563.1:0-3463 GCA_043746145.1 Hyphomicrobiales bacterium
GACGCCGCCGCCGAGACCTTAAAAACATATTCTCCGCACGAGTGCGCAGCTTATATCAAGAGCGCCGGGTATGCGTAATGCCAATCCCACTATGCTCTAAACGCCAACTTAGGGCGGCGCCACCCAACTACGACAGGGTGCGGTTCAAATCTTCTGGCCTCGGCATGGCAATGATGTTGTAGCCCGCGTCAACATAGTGGATCTCGCCCGTGACGCCGGATGACAGCTCGGACACAAGATACAGCGCCGCTCCGCCGACCTCGTCGGTTGAGACGCTCTTGCGCAGCGGTGAATGATCGCGTTGATAGTTGTACATCGCGCGCGCATCGCCGATTCCCGCGCCTGCCAACGTCCGAATAGGTCCCGCCGAGATCGCATTCACACGGATGCCTATCGGCCCAAAATCAGCGGCGAGATATCGGACGCTCGCCTCTAGCGCCGCCTTGGCGACGCCCATCACGTTATAGTTCGGCATAACGCGGGTTGATCCGCCATAGGTGAGCGTCAACAACGCTCCCCCGTTCGGCATCCAGGGCGACGCGCGCAGTGCGAGTTCGGTGAACGAGAAAGCTGAGATGGTCAAAGCGCGCTGGAAATTAGCCCGGGTCGTATCGACGTATCGCCCCTTCAATTCATTGCGGTCGGCGAACCCGATGCAATGGACGAGAAAATCCAACCCGTCCCATTCTTTGCGCAAAACCGCGAAAAGTCCATCGACCGATCCTAAGTCCTCGACGTCGCAAGGGATAACAAGCTTTGCGCCAAGACTGGCCGCCAAAGGTTGAACTCGCTTGCCCAGCGCTTCGCCTTGGTAGCTGAATGCGAGCTCCGCTCCTGCGCCCGCAAGCTTTTTTGCAATGCCCCAGGCGATGGAATGATCGTTGGCGACTCCCATGATGAGGCCGCGCTTACCTTTCATGAGATCAGAGGTCATGCGTCCACGTGTTTAAATACAAGAGTTGCGTTGGTGCCGCCGAAGCCGAACGAATTGGAGAGAACCGCGCGCAGGGAGACATTGTCCCGCCGGGCGCGCACGATGGGCATGTCCTCGAAATCAGGGTCAATTTCCTCGATATGCGCGCTCTCGCAGATAAATCCATTCTGCATCATCAGGAGCGAATAGATCGACTCATGCACGCCCGTTGCGCCCTGCGAGTGACCGGTCAGCGATTTGGTCGCCGAGATTGGCGGGCATTTTTCGCCGGAGCCAAATACGGCCCGGATCGCCTCAATTTCCTTGGCGTCGCCAACGGGAGTCGAGGTCGCATGGGGATTAATGTAATCGATGGGCGTCCTCACCTGCGCGAGCGCCTGTCGCATGCATCGTGCAGCCCCTTCGCCGGACGGCGCAACCATGTCGACACCGTCCGACGTCGCGCCGTAGCCAACAATTTCACCATAGACACGCGCACCGCGCGCCTTGGCGCGTTCGTAGTTCTCCAACACCAACACGCCCGCCCCGGCAGAAATGACGAAGCCGTCGCGATTCTTGTCATAGGCGCGGGAGGCGCGTTCTGGCGTCTCATTATATCGTGAAGACATCGCGCCCATTGCGTCGAACAAAACGGACAGTGTCCAGTCCAATTCTTCGCATCCGCCCGCAAACATCACGTCCTGTTTGCCCATCAAAATATGTTCGTAAGCGGCGCCGATGCAGTGGTTGGATGTCGCGCAGGCCGATGAAATCGAATAGCTGACGCCCTTTATTTTAAACCAGGTCGAAAGCGTCGCCGATGCCGTCGACGACATGGATTTGGGCACGCCATAGGGCCCGACTCGCTTTGGCCCCTTAGTGCGCGTAATGTCCGCCGCCTCGACAATGGCGCGGGTCGAGGGCCCGCCAGAGCCCATGATCAATCCGGTTCGCTCGTGCGACACTTCGTGCGGCCTAAGCCCGCTGTCGAGAATGGCCTGATCCAATGCGACATGGTTCCAGGCTGTGCCGCCACCATGGAAACGCATGGCGCGTCGATCAATAGTCAACTCGGGTTCCAGTGTTGGCGCTCCCTGCACCTGACTGCGAAAACCCAGTTCCGCATATTTGGGCGCACGCGATATGCCCGATTTTCCCTGATACAGGCTCGACAATACTTCCTGAACGTTGTTGCCTATAGAGCTGACAACGCCCATGCCGGTGACGACCACTCGGGTCATGAAAACCTCCGCTTGAGCATCGCCTTCAAGCGTCGCGGGCTCCCGCCCCAATTAGGCCGACGCGCATGTTGGAGACCTCGTAAATCCGCTTTCCATCGGCTTCCAGCCAACCGTCAGCAATCGCGAGAATCAACTTGCCACGAAACAGCCTCTTGACGTCGACGCCGTAGACCACCTTTTTGACCGTCGGAACGACCATGTCCGAAAATTTGACCTCTCCCACGCCAAGCGCCCGGCCCTTTCCCGGTAGGCCTAGCCAACCGAGAAAGAAGCCGGTCATCTGCCATAGCGCGTCAAGTCCCAGGCAGCCGGGCATCACGGGGTCGCCCTTGAAGTGACAGCCGAAAAACCAAAGGTCGGGTCTTATATCCAACTCCGCGCGAACCAGGCCTTTGCCGTGCGCGCCGCCCGTCTCTTCTATCTCCGATATTCGGTCAAACATCAGCATAGGCGGTAAGGGCAATTGCGCGTTTCCGGCGCCAAATAGATCGCCCCGGCCACAGGCGAGCAGCTCTTCGTAGTCGAAGTGCGATTTGCGATCCACCATTGGTGCTCAGTTCCGGGTCCGCGCGGAGGGTCTGCGTAGCACAGGGCGTCCTGGCCCGAAAGCGTTTCCCCGCGTTGGAAAATCGGCCGGTCTTTGATGGTCGTGATGCATGTTCCAAGGAACGGCGATTTGGTCGCCGTCGTCGAATTCTGATAAGGATCGTTGCGGAAAAAGGACCGCTTGATGACCTATTGCGACTTCGAGGCATTGGAAGCGGCTCCGCTCCAGCGCGAGCCCTATGACTTCCTGGTGCTTCCCAATTTTTTGCGCAGCGAGAAATTTGCGCAGGTCCTTGCCGATTACCCCAAGGTGCCCGGCGCTGGCTCACATCCCCCGTCAGAACTAGATATCGTCGGCAATTTCGCCGCTTTTGTCGACGAATTGCACGGCCCTATCTTTCGATCAGCCATCGAGCGCAAGTTCGATATTGACCTTAGCGACCGTCCAACGATGTACACGGTACGCGGCTTCGTAAGAGAAAAGGACGGATCAATCCACACGGATTCAGAGTCCAAGATTATTACGGTTCTGCTGTACATGAACGAGGATTGGCAACAGGACGCCGGTCGCCTACGGATATTGCGTTCGGCGACCGACCTTGACGACTATGCCGCCGAAGTCCCGCCCAACGGGGGAACACTATTGGTGTTCCGGCGCTCGGATCGATCTTGGCATGGACATAAATCGACGTCCGGTCCGCGCCGCGCCCTTCAGCTTAATTGGGTGACGAGCCAAGCTGTGATCGAACATGAGCAAGGGCGG
>JAYTRP010000564.1:0-10680 GCA_043746145.1 Hyphomicrobiales bacterium
GCGGCGATCTTCTCGTTCGGATGGGTTTTCGGAGCCACGATTGTTCAGGCCTTTACGCGTTGAGGAGGCCGGCGTGCGCCATGGCGCGGCGCAGCCCGCTTTCAGCCGCTTCGCCGATCGGCGTCAAGGGCAGCCGCATTTCATTGTGCATGCGCCCCAGCAGGCTCATCGCATATTTTACGCCGCATACGCCGGGTTCGGCAAAGATTGCGGCATGCAGCGGCGTCAATCGATCTTGGATCGCGAGCGCCGCTGTGAAATCGCGCCGGAACACCGCCTCCATCAGTTCCGCGCATAGTTCAGGCGCGACATTGGCGCTCACCGAGATACAGCCGTGCCCGCCGGCCGCCATATGAGCGAGCGCGGTCATATCCTCGCCTGAAAGTTGAATAAAATCGGGGCCCATGGCGTGGCGTTGTCGCGACAGGCGGCCTACGTCGCCAGTAGCGTCCTTCACGCCTACAATGTTATCGAGCTCATACAGGCGCTTCATCGTGTCGACTGACATATCCACTACGCTGCGAGGGGGGATGTTATAAATAATAATTGGAACCCCGACCGCATCGTTGACCGCCTTGAAGTGCTGGTAAAGGCCCTCCTGGGTCGGCTTGTTGTAATAAGGCGTCACAACCAGCACCGCGTCGGCGCCGGCCTTTTCGGCGTGTCGAGCCAGTTCGATCGCTTCATGCGTGTTGTTGGAGCCAGCGCCGGCGATCACCGGAACCCGGCCGCGCGCCTCGTCGATGCAGACGTCGACCACGAGACGGTGCTCGGCGTGCGTGAGCGTGGGGCTCTCCCCCGTCGTGCCGACCGGCACGAGCCCGTGCGAGCCTGCGGTGATTTGCCGATCGACGAGAGCTCGGAAGGAGGTCTCATCGAACTTCCCTTCCTTGAACGGAGTGACGAGAGCCGGCATCGAGCCGTGAAATTTAGCCCGCTTATCCATGACGAGATTCTCGAAAAAGTCGCGCCGGGTTGGGCGCATTCGTACGTGATACATAAACGCTCGCCGCCGGTCGCGAAAGGGGCAGGAACTAGAGCGGCATGGTTAACCTTTCCTAAGCAAAGCGGGTCTAGCCTCAATTTGGAGGCTTCCGCTATGTCCAGAACTCCGCTCCGTCTCACGCGCGACGTCCACCGCCAGACCGCCTTTGCGCTAGTGCTGGCCTTTGCCGGCCTGTTTGTGGCGCGCCAGGCGCTTGCGCCGCACCCTCATTTCCAACCACTCGTCTTGCCGGCCGGCTCTGAAATACCTCCGGAGGCGCCCGCGCCCGATGGAAGACTGGCGCAAGAGCCGGGCGTTGACGTCACGCCGACAGGCTCGCTCGGTTCCGCCGCCATAGCGCCATCGCCAACGCCGGAACTGACGTTGACCCGGCCTACGGCGCCGTCTCGGCTCGACGCCGCCGAACTTGCGCGCTTCACCGCATCCGCCGTGCAATATCGTAAAGGCGCGCTCGCCGACGGCGACGCCGCATCGGTTGGCGTGAAAGACCCGATCGAACGCGCCGCGCTCGACTGGATCGCGCTCAAGAACGGCGCGACGCCGGATCGTTTGCAGGCGTTCGCGTCAGCCCATCCCGACTGGCCGGCCCTCAGCTGGATCCGCGAGGCGCGGGAAAGCTGGTTTTTCAACGGTCGTCCTACGCCCGCCGAGGTCGACGCGAATTTCGCCAAGCATCCGCCGGAAACATCGCTCGGCGTGATCGCCGCCGCGAGGGCGGCGATGGTCGACGGACGACGTCAGCAAGCGACCGACGACATCCGCGCGCTCTGGCGCGACCGCGACCTCGACCCCCGCGCGGAAACCGTCGTGCTCAAGGAGTTTGGCGTACTTCTCACGCGCGCCGATCACAAATACCGCGCCGATCGCCTGCTCTATGCGGAGAAGGCGGCGCAAGCGTTGCGCGCGGCGGCATTGGCCGGCCCCGACGTCGTTGCCCTCGCGCTCGCCCGGCTTGAGGGCGCGCGCGGACCGCTTTCGGCGCGGGCTATCGCTTCGGTTCCCGCCAACTTGCAGAAAGACCCTGGTCTGCTGTTCGCCCGCGTGCAGGATGCGCGGCGCTCGAACCGGACGGTCGAAGCCGCCGCTTGGCTTGCGCTGGCTCCCAAAGACGCAGCGACGCTGATCGATCCTGACAAGTGGTGGAGCGAGCGGCGTATGATCGCGCGCGAATTCCTCGATCGCGGCGCGCCGGACCGGGCCTTCGCCGTCTGCGCCGACGCCGTGACCGTAAGCGCGCCAGCCCAGGTGGACGCAGCCTTTCACGCAGGTTGGATTGCGCTTCGGTTCTTGAACGACGCCGCCAAAGCCGCGCCGTATTTCACCGCCGCCGACAAGGCGGCGATCACCCCTCTCGCGGTGTCCCGGGCCAATTACTGGCGCGGCCGAGCGGCCGAGGCGCTCGACAAGTCCGACGAGGCTCACGCGTTCTACGCCAAGGCTGCCGGCTATCCCATTGCCTATTATGGTCAGCTCGCCGCCAAAAAGCTCGAGACGCCGATCGCGCCACGTGACGCGGGCGCTGCCGCCGAGGGCGATTCGCGGGCCGAGGCGACCCGGGCGATCGAGATTTACTACGACGCTGGGCTCGACGATTTCGGCAATTCGCTGGCTTATATCGCCGCGCAGACATGGACCGATCCTTCGCAGATCGCCGCGCTTGGCCGTATGCTGCGCGCGAAGGGAAGCGCAACCGCCAATGTGGTTTACGGCAAGCTCGCCACCGAGCGCGGTTTTCCCGTCGATGAGACCGCGTTCCCGACCTTCGGACTGCCGAGCTTCGCGCCGCTCGCGCGTTCCGCCGACACGGCGAGCGTGCTGGCGATCGCACGCCAGGAGAGCGAGTTCATATGGCGCGCCGCTTCCGGCGCGGGAGCGAAGGGGCTCATGCAGATCCTTCCCAGCACGGCCCAGTCGACCGCGCGTCGCGCGGGCGTCCCTTACGATTTTGGCCGGCTGATCAATGATCCTGCCTTTAATCTGCAACTCGGCGCCGCTTTTCTAGGGCAGTTGCAGGACGACGAGGGCGGCTCGACGGAAATGGTGTTTGCCGCCTACAATGCCGGCGCGGGTCGCGTCGCGCAGTGGATCGCCGCCTATGGCGATCCCCGCTTGGGCAAGGTCGACCTGGTCGACTGGGTGGAGCGCATCCCCTACGACGAGACGCGCGATTACGTTGAGCGAGTCAGCGAGAACCTCGGCATATATAAGGCGAGGCTCGCCGCGCCGGTGCGCGCCGCCGAGGCCGAAAGCGGCGCTATCGTTAAGGAGTGAACGGGTTGATGGGCGCCTGACGCTCACACCCCGTCTAAGCCCAGCCTCGTTTCTCGCTCTTTTCAAGATGGCTGGCGATTTACTTTGGCTGGCCGGCGCTGCCCGTAGATCCCCGTTACAGACTTCGGAAGCAAATCGGGGCGCCGTATGCTGTGCGGGCCTCAGTTCCTCCATTCCCGTTATGCAAGAAGCGTCGACACGGGCGCGCGCTGTAAACTCTTTCGTCCTATTGCATGTTGTTGCACAGTCTTGTATGTTTTTGACGAATTGAACAAACGATTGTGCCCATTTGGAAACGGATCGCAGACTTCCTGCCGAACGACGGCGCGCTATTCTCGACCGGCTGTCTCACGGCGGCCGGGTTCTTGCCGCCGAACTCGCCGCTGAACTCGGCGCGTCCGAGGATGCGGTGAGGCGCGACTTGCGTGAACTCGCGGCAGAGGGTCTCTGCGTCCGAGTCTACGGCGGCGCGGTGCCAAAGGCTCCTAACCCTGCGGCTTTTGCTCTGCGCGCCAAAGAGGCGCCGCGAGAAAAGGCAGAGTTGGCCCGCGCCGCCGCTGCGCTTGTCAAGCCTCGCAGCGTCGTTCTGATCGACGCCGGAACGACCAATCTTGCGATCGCCCGCGCTTTACCCGCAGAACTCGACCTCACGATCCTGACGAATGCGCCCGAGATTGCCTTAGCCATGGCGGAACGGGGCCATATCAACATTCTGCTGATCGGCGGCCGATTCGACCCGAAAATCGGCGGCGCGACCGGTGCGGCCGCTACACGGGAGGTCGCGAGATTGCGGCCCGACCTGTTTTTCCTTGGCGCCTGTGCGATCGACCCCGATGTCGGCGTCTGCGCGTTCGACGGCGAAGAGGCCGAATTCAAGCGGGCGGCGCTCGAGGCGAGCGCTGTCACCGTCGCGGTCGCCACGCGCGAAAAACTCGGCTCCCGCGCACCGTTCGTGATCGGCCCGCTTGCCGCGATCGCTCATCTCGTTGTCGAGAAAGGCGCCGATGTCTCTGCTTTTCTTGGCGAGCGTCGTCCCGAGGGCTGGATCGTCATAGCCGACAACGAAGAACCCGTATGAAATCCAATCTCGCATACGCCCGCAGCGCGACCTCGGCGGTGTTTTTCGCCAATGGCTTTGGGGTCGGGGGCTGGGCGGCCGCGGTCGCTCCGTTCAAGGCGCATTTCGCGCTTTCCAACGGCCAACTCGGCCTTGTCTTGCTGGCTTTGGCGGCGGGCGCGGTGTCGTTCATGCCGATCGCCGGATTGTTGGCGCCAAAGCTTGGCGGCACGGGCAGGGCGACCTCTCGGGCGGGGCTTGTTTACGGCGCGGCGATTGCGCTGGCCGGGTTGGCTCCCACGGCGGTGGCGCTCGCGGCGACGGGCCTGTTGCTCGGCGCCGCCAATGGGGTGATGGACGTCTCGATGAACGCGCATGCGAGCGATGTCGAGCGTCGTTGGGCGTCCCCCATCATGTCCTCGTTTCACGCCGCGTTCAGCGTTGGCGGCCTCGCGGGCGCTGGTTTGGGCGCTGGCCTGCTCTCGCTCGGCGCGTCCTATGGGCAGTTGCTGCTGACGACAGGGGCGGTCGCCTTCGTGCTCGTCGCGATCTCGAGCGTCTATGTCGGCGAAGGCGATCGGCCGAAGGTCAGGGGCACGGGTCTTGGCTGGCCGCCGCGCGCGTTGTCAGCGCTGGCCGCGATCGCCTTTTTCTGCTTCCTCGTCGAGGGCGCGATGATCGATTGGGACGGCGTCTATCTCGCCTCGATCGGCGCCAGTCCCGCGCTCGCCACGATCGGTTACGCCAGCTTCTCCGCCGTAATGGTGCTAGGCCGCTTCCTTGGTGATCGCTTAATCGCGCTCTGGGGCCGTCCCCGGATCGTGCTCGGCGGCGCGGCGATCGCGGCGATTGGCCTTGCGCTCGCGGCGGGGTCGCCGGGATGGCCCGCCGCCGTGCTGGGATTTGCGCTCGTCGGGGCCGGGCTTTCCAACGTGGTGCCCGCCTTGTTCAGCCAGAGCGCAAGCCACGCCTCTTCGCCGGCCCGCGGCATCGCGGCGGTGGCGACTGCCGGCTATACCGGCCTTCTGCTGGGACCAGCGCTAGTTGGCGCGATTGCGACCGCGGGTGGCCTGCGGATCGCGTTCGCCTCGCTCGCCGCTATGGCCGGGATTGCCGTTGCGCTTTCGCTGTCGGTCAGACGGGATTGACCGCTTGCGCCAACCTTGCACTCGCGGGTCGCGTCAACCCGTCCCGCGTTGCGCCATCAACTGCACCACATGGGCGCGCAAATCCGGAATGCCCTCGCCGGTATGCGACGACGTGAAGAACACTTCGGGGTAGGCGGCTGGATGTTTCCTGAGCGCTTCGCGAGTCGCATCCAAGCGCGCGTCCTGCTCGTCCTTCTTTACCTCGTCGCGCTTGGTCAGCACGACCGCGTAGGAAACGGCGGTCGAGTCGAGCGAGGTCAGGGTCTCTTCGTCGTTCGGCTTCAAGCCGTGCCGTCCGTCGACCAGCACGAACGCGCGCAACAGCGTCGGCCGGCCGCGCAGATAATCGCGCACCAAGTTGATCCAACTCGCTGACTTATCCTTGGCCACTGCGGCGTAGCCGTAACCGGGCATGTCGACGATGCCGAGACGATCGGCGAGGTTGAAGAAAATCAGTTCCTGCGTGCGACCTGGCGTGTGCGAAGTCCTTGCGAGCGCCGAGCGGCCGGTCAGCGCATTAATCAGCGAAGACTTGCCGACATTGGAACGGCCGGCAAAGGCTATCTCGGGCAAAACGGCGGGCGGCAGGCCATCCGGCTTTGCAGCGGCGAAATAGAAATCGCACTGTCCTGCAAATAGCTTTCGACCTGTCTCCAGCCAGCGCGCTTCCTCGAGCGCAGCGGCGGCAGCTTCGTCCGTCATTGCGGCGCCGGGCGGAAAAACATCTTCCGCAAATTGTCGAACAGTTCAATCTTCACGCCCGCGCGCCGCATGATCAGCGATTGCTGAGCCACCGTCAGCGAGTTATTCCAGGCGTAATAGATCACCAGCCCGGCGGGGAACGAGCCAAACATGAAGGTGAACACGACGGGCATGTAGCTGAGCACCGCCTTTTGCGTGGGGTCGGCGGGTTCTGGCTGCATCTTCATCTGCAAGAACATGGTGAAACCCATGATCAGCGGCCAGACGCCGATGTTGAGGAAGTGCCCGAACATCGGCAAAGTCGTCGGGTCGAACGGGATGAGGCCGAACAAATTAAAGACGTTGGTCGGATCGGGCGCCGAAAGATCTTTGATCCAGCCGAAGAACGGCGCGTGGCGCATCTCGATAGTGATGAAAATCACCTTGTAGAGCGCGAAGAACACGGGGATCTGCACCAGCATCGGCAAGCAACCGGCGACAGGATTGACGCCCTCTTTCTTGAACAGCTCCATCTGCGCTTGTTGCTGTTTTTGCCGATCGTCGGGATAGAGCACCTTCAAATTTGCGATTTGCGGCTGGATCATCTTCATCTTCGCCATCGAGCGATAGCTCTGGTTGGCAAGCGGGAAGAACGCCGCCTTGATCAGCACCGTCACGGTCAGAATCGCGATCCCGAAATTGCCGACGATGTGGTAGATGAAGTCGATCAACTTAAACAACGGCTTGGTGATGAAGTAAAACCAGCCCCAATCGATCATTAGATCGAATTTCTTGATGCCGAGGCTCGCGCCATAAGCGTCGATTGTATTGACCTCCTTGGCGCCGGCGAACACGTGCGTGACCGTTTTGGCGTTTCCGCCTGGCGCGACTACGGTAGCTGGACCGACGAAGTCAGTCTGGTAATCCTGTCGCGGAGCGGGGCCGCTTGCGGAGAAGCGCGCGTCGACCGCCTCGCCTTGATCGGGAATGATGGCGGAAGCCCAATATTTGTCAGTGAACCCGAGCCAGCCGCCGTCGCCCTTGAGCTCCTTGACCTTGCCGGTCTCCTTTTCGATGCCGGCGTAAGTCACTTCCTGCACCGAACTTGCGCCGATCACGCCGACATAGCCTTCATGCAGCACGGAATAGCCGCCAACCTTTGGAGCGCCGCGTCGCAGGATCAGCGCGTACGGGCGCAAATTGACGGGCGCCGAGCCGGTATTGTCGACCGAATCGGTGACCGTAAACATATAATGTTCATCGATCGCGATCACGCGGGTGAACGTGAGGCCCTCGCCGTTGTCCCAGGTGAGTTTGGCCGGCTTATCGACGGCGATCCCTTGCGAATCCGTGGTCCAGCGCGTGGAGCGGCTCGGCGTCTTTACGCCGGGTTGATCGGTGACGAAGCCCGTTTCGGCCCAATAGGGGTCCGGCGAACCTGACGGAGAAAATAGCACGACATTGGCGCTTTTGGGATCGATCGTGTCGCGATAGCCTTTGAGGAAGATATCGTCGATCAAGCCACCTTGGAGGTCGATCGATCCGCCAACGTCAGGCGCGTCGACGGCAACGCGGGGATTTGCGGCCAATGCCGCGGGTCTGGACATTATCGCTTCGGCGCCGTTGGCTCCCTGCGGAGCCGCCGCGCTGCTTTGGGCGCCATTCACGGCGGCGGGACCCGTCGCGCCGGGACCGGATGTCTGCGTCGAAGTGACCGCGTTGGGGTCGACCGGGCGCGTCTTCGGCGCAAAAAAGAAATTCCAGCCGATCAGCACGATTGCGGACAGAACAATCGCCAGAATGAGGTTGCGGGACTCACCGGTATTCATGATCGACCGTCTCGGTTGGGGTGCGGAGCGCCCGCGCGCGGCTTGGCGCTGTGGATGCGTCGCAGAGCGCGCGATACATCCGCAACCATGGTCTGAAAATCGCTAGTCAGCGCCTCTATTCGCGCCATCAACACGTAATCATGGTCATCGGCGGCTTCCAGAGGCGGCGCGTGGCGCAAAGCTTCTCGCAGTCGCCGTCGAATTCTATTGCGAATGACGGAATTGCCGACCTTCTTAGTCACTGTCAGACCAACGCGGGGGCCTGCCGGTATTGCGAATTCCGCCCGCTGCTTCACAGGCTCAGCTCGGCGTTGCGCCTGCAGCGTGAAGGCGTGGGCCGGAGCGCGACGGCCTTTAGACACGCGCTGAAATTCCGCCCGCTGGGTCAAGCGACCCCATACTTTCACGCTGGATAAACTGCCCGCTGAAACCTCGGCCCCTACGGGCTTAATGTCCAAAGCGGGCGCATTATCAAGGGTTTGCCTTGCGGTCTCATCCAAGGCGATCGGCTCTCGAGGGGGGCTCGCGCCCAGCGGCGGATTTCTGCTCAGGCCGACAGTTTCTTGCGTCCGCGGGCGCGGCGCGCATTCAGCACCCTGCGGCCGCCGACAGTCTCCATGCGCGCGCGAAAGCCGTGACGGCGCTTGCGCACAAGTTTGCTGGGCTGGAAGGTCCTTTTCAACGTCTTAACTCCTGCTTTGCACGAAACCCGCGCAAAGGCCGCAACCTCACAATCTCATAGACTGAAAGGTGGACCATCAAAAAAATTGCGGCGGAGAACCCGCCGCGACGGGCGGCTTATAAGCGCGGCTATCGCTGGAAGTCAATTCGCGCGGAGCATGGAAATCATAGGCTCGTCACCGAGGATAACAAGTTCCAGAGGAGATCGTCGTGGCGGACATAGTCCCTGAAAATACGAGTTTGTCATCATGAAAGAAGGGAGCGTCTTGGCTGGCGCCCCCTGACGCGATCAATCGTCAGTGCATATAAAGACCGTAGGCTTCACTCTCGTCAGCCAGGATAATGCGCGATTTTCTCACGTCCCATCCCGGAGTTTCCAGGTTGACGCGTTTGCAATCTCCGAGGTGGGCTCGAGCGACTGCCGCTGCTGCATCTTCAGTATCAGCTTCAATTACCTCCGACCGAATCGGAGCCATGGAGGGTGCAAACCCTTGGAAATAGAACGCATGCCAAATCTGGTGGCTCATCTAAGTCCTCCCGTTGAAGCGCGCTTTATTGGCAAGGGCGTCGACAAGCGCGCCAGCCATCATTGTGATGGCGCTTGCATCATCATAGTAGCCTAGTGCGTGGGCGCTAGTCACGTGTTTGTTGAAACATACAAGTCGATGTAAATAGATCGTGGACTTTGTAAGTGCAGCATTACTAAATGTGCAGGCAGCGCCAGCTTTAGTGCGTATGCAGCGCCAGCTTTAGTGCGTATGCAGCGCCAGCAGAATCTGAACCAACGAGGCGATCAGTTCCGCCACGATCAGGATGACGATGGTCGCCTCGAGCCGCGTCGCGCGGTCGGCGTCGATGATGTCGGTGAGGGCGTGCGCGGTCTCGACGATCACGTCGAGTTTGCGCTTGAGCGTACCGGCGCGTTCCTTAAGTTCGTATTCGTCCTCGAGCCGCGCATAGAGCCGCTCCAGATCCGGCCGATCCCACAGCACATCCGGCTTCTCCTCGACCGCGACACGGCCGGAAACGCGATGTTGCGCCAGTAGCGCCTGTCCGATCAGCCGCAGCATCGCGCGGCGATTGAACGGCGGGCGCCCGGTACGGGCGAGTTGGGTGGCGAATGGCTCGATCACGTCGAACACCGCGTTGACTTCGCGCTCGTCGCGCCCCAACGCCACGCTTTTGGCGAGCGCGTCGGCCACGACGAGAAAACGCTGCGGCGAGAAACTCTTGATCTGGATCGGTCCGCCCGACTCGACCGGCTCGTCGCTGTCAGGCGCGATTTCCAGCAAGGCGGTCTCGTCATCCCCGCGCGCGCGGGGTCCGGTGACCCGAGATTTCAACTGGGTGAGTACGTCTTCCTCTTCGAGCGGGCTCAGTCCCACCATCACCGCGACCCCGAAGCGGAACAATGCGACCATGCCGCCAGCGCCGGCGCGAAAGGCCAGAGGAAGCTGGGCAAGCATGTCCGGCCGTTCGAGCCCAGCGGTGTCGATCCGGTCGCCGACGAGAAGAGCCCGCGCGGTGAGCCGGGTCGGCGCGTCGATAAGCGGTTTTTCAGTCATGTCGAGGGAGATACTTCGGCCAGCGCCGTTCGACCAGTCTCGCGATCGCTGTTAGCGGCTCAAAGGAGCGGCGTCAGTCCACGATTTCGACGGTGTCGGCCGAGACGCGCGAGAGGACTCCGGTGTGGATGTCGAACAGGTAGCCCTGCAACTTCAGCCGGCCGGCCGCGACGGCGTCCGCTACCCAGGGGAACGTCATTAAGTTGGCGAGCGACAGCCGCACGACTTCAATCTCGATGCTCGACAAAAGCGCAGCGCCTTCGCCCGTCGCGCGTTCCAGCGCAGGCTTGCCAATATCGACCCAGGAGGCGACAAAATCCCGGGCTTGCGGCGGGGCCCCGTACATCATCGCCCGCACGCCGCCACATTGAGCATGGCCGAGAACGACGAGCCGGTCGACCTTCAATACGCGAACGCCAAATTCGACCGCCGCGCTCGTGCC